>NZ_CAKKMM010000231.1:0-6359 GCF_918698205.1 Microbacterium sp. Bi128
TAGCTGACCCGACTGGATCTGATCGGCGAGGGACTCGCCTGCCTGTTCGGTGACCCCGGCCGAGCAGAAGAACCACACGTGCGACACCAGGCCGGGATTGTCGGCGATCGCCTGACTCGTCATGGTCGTTCCCAGCGAATGCGCTCCGGCGTCGATCTGTGCCTCGGGATTGACCGCCCGAATGCCCTTGAGCGTCTCCGAAAGGCGCGCCGCGCCGGCATCCGGTCGATCGATGCCGAGGACCTCGGGGACGCCACCGGAGTCCCAATCCATCACGAGCACGACCGCCGCTGTTCGGTCGCTCCCGGTCCGCTTCAGCTCCGACGTGAGAGCCGACTGGAGGTTGGCACCCGCATTCGACCACTCGACGACCGACTGGAGATTCGTCCGGATGCCATGCGTCAGCGTGGTCACCTGGTCGGCACCCTCGACATCACCGAACGCGATACTCGCCCGCGGCGATCCATCCGTATCGAGGAAGAGACTCAGCAGCGTAGGACGGGAGCCGTCCCGGCCACGACGGTCGAGCACGGACTTCAGTGCGACCAACCGCGAACGCGTCTCGTCATCGAGGTCGTTCCTGCGCTCGATCTGCGCGAGACCGGCGAGATTGAACATCCCGCGCTGAGCAACCGGGATGCCGTTGAGATTGCCGACCACCAGCGGAGCCAGCGCCATCAACTGTCCGAGGGCACCGGCGTTCCACTCGCCGTTGGGCTCTGCGGTGGAGGCGTCGGCGAGATCGTCGAACAGGTCGCCCGCGCGCTGCGCGTCGACGAAAGCGACAGCCTGCACGAAATCGGGATGCCCGTCGAGCCAGCGCGTCACCTCCTCGCGGTCAGCGGTGGCGAGCCAGTCGATGCGCCGTTCAGCGGAGCGACCGAGGTCGTACGTCAACTGCTCGGCGAGCGACCTGCTCACGGATGCCGCCGACGGAGCGCCCGGATACGGCGATTCGGTGAAGCCCCAGAAGAGCTGCGCGACGCGCACGGGCTCGCCGCCCGCGCCCCTCACCTCCGTGCCGCCGGTGACACCGCGCAGACGCGCGGCCAGGCGGTCCTCGGCATCCTCGACGTCGCGGCGGAAGGTGTCGATGTCGGAGCGCAGGCTGTCGAGGGCACTCTCCGCCGAGCTCAGTGTCGTCGACGCGTGAAGTCGTGCCAGCGCGGCGTCCGCGGCGACCGAGGAGTCGATGTCGTCTCCGCGCGTCGAGCGATAGGTCGCATTCGCGAGGGCTGCCGCGTCGGCGGCGGACGAATAGTCCGCGACGACCCCCGGGATCCGGGATGCCAATTCTCCTCGACGTTTCTTCAGGTCGGCGAACTCCACCGACCCCGCGTCCCACAGCGCGTTGCGGGCGGAGACGAGCGCCTCCGCGAAGCTGCGGGCGTCCGCCGCGGGGCGGTCCAGCATCTGCGGAACGGCATCCGTGCCCGCGACGTGGAAAACAGTGGCATCCCGAAGCACATTCCACCGGGCGTGCACGTCCGACATGGAGATTTGCGTCTCGTTTGCGACATCCACGAGCCTCTGGCCGAGCCCGGTGAGAACATCAGGCTCGACGACGAACGGAAGATCGGCGACGGTCGGGGTACTCATCAATACGCCTGACCGTAAGCCAGCGGGGAATCGATGCCCCACTGATCCAGCGCGCGGGCCTCCGCCTCGCGGGACGAGACCGACATGTCGAGATCGCCGGTGACGACCGCTGTCGTGGCCTCGCTCACGGCGGACGCCGCAGCGGCCACCGTGTGGGCGAGCTTGCCGGGCACGGAGCGGCGTTCTTCGAGCAAGTCGCCCCAGGCGCTGGCCAAGGTGCGGCGACCGTCGGCCATGAGACTCTGCCCGTCCATGGCGAGGTCCTCGATGTCGGTGATCGCACGGGCGATCCCCGCGCCGGCGTCATCCGCCCCGGCCAGAACACCGATCACACGGTCGGGATCGACCCGATAGTCGCTCACGATGGCCCCTTTCATCGTCACGACCACTCTGCCGGACAGGCGCGGATCTCGACCGGGCCTCCCGTCCGAGCGTCGCATCGTCTATGTTGCGCCCCGGCAACGACGAAGCCCGCCCCCGCGAAACGGCGGGGACGGGCTTGGTCGTGGATGATCGGGCGATTAGACCCCGAAGTACAGCTCGTACTCGAAGGGGTGCGGGCGCTGAGCGATCGGCTGGATCTCGTTCTCGATCTTGTACTCGATCCAGGTGTCGATGAGCTCCTGCGTGAAGACGCCACCGGCGAGCAGGAACTCGTGGTCGGCGCGCAGGGCCTCGAGCGAGTCGAGCAGCGAGTTCGGAACCTGCGGGATGTTCTTGGCCTCTTCGGCGGGGAGCTCGTAGAGGTCCTTGTCGACGGGCTCGTGCGGCTCGATGCGGTTCTTGATGCCGTCGATGCCGGCCATCAGCTGCGCGGCGAACGCGAGGTACGGGTTGCCCGAGGCGTCCGGCGCGCGGAACTCGATGCGCTTGGCCTTGGGGTTCGTGCCCGTGATCGGGATACGGATGGCCGCGGAGCGGTTACCGGCCGAGTACACCAGGTTGACCGGAGCCTCGAAGCCCTTCACCAGACGGTGGTAGCTGTTGAGGGTCGGGTTCGTGAACGCGAGCACGGCGGGAGCGTGAGCCAGGATGCCACCGATGTACCAGCGCGCGATGTCCGAAAGCCCGCCGTAGCCGGTCTCGTCGTAGAACAGCGGCTTGCCGTCGTTCCAGAGCGACTGGTGGGTGTGCATGCCCGAGCCGTTGTCGCCGAACAGCGGCTTCGGCATGAAGGTCGCGACCTTGCCCCACTCGTTGGCGACGTTCTTGACGATGTACTTGAACTTCAGGATGTCGTCGGCCGCGTGCACCATCGTGTCGAAGCGGTAGTTGATCTCGGCCTGACCGCCCGTGCCCACCTCGTGGTGCGCGCGCTCCAGGATGAGACCGGCGTCGATCAGCTTGAGGCTGATGTCGTCGCGCAGGTCGGCCTGCTTGTCGACGGGGGAGACGGGGAAGTAGCCACCCTTGTAGGGGGTCTTGTTGGCGAGGTTTCCGCCCTCTTCCTCGCGACCGGTGTTCCAGGCGCCCTCTTCGGAGTCCACGGAGTAGAAGCTCGAGTTCTGCTTCACTTCGTAGCGGACGTCGTCGAAGATGTAGAACTCGGCCTCGGGGGCGAAGAACGCGGTGTCGGCGATGCCGGTGGAGGCGAGGTACTTCTCGGCCTTCTTGGCGACCTGACGCGGGTCCTTCGAGTAGATCTCACCGTTGCGCGGGTTGTAGATGTCGAAGACCATGATGAGCGTCTTCGCCTCGCGGAACGGGTCGAGGTACGCCGTGGTCACGTCGGGGATGAGCTGCATGTCCGACTCGTGGATGTTCGCGAACCCGCGGATCGACGAGCCATCGAACAGCTGTCCGACGGTGAAGAACTCCTCGTCGACGGTCGAGGCGGGGATGTTGAAGTGCTGCTGCACACCAGGAAGGTCCGTGAAACGGATGTCGAGGAACTTGACGTCCTCGTCCTGGATGAACTTCAGCACCTCGGACGAATCTTTGAACATGAAGACTCCAGAGGTAGAACATTCGGGATCGGCCAGGCTCGGCCAGCCTCCTCGACCATACCCAGAACCGGTGTCTCTGCGATATCTCGCATGTTTCGGGCATGTTACGCGGCCCCGATTACGCTGGAGGGGTGACCGTCCCCGTCGACAACGAATATCCGGGCCAACGGCTCGGCCTTCCCCGCGAGGGACGCGGCTCCATCGCCCGGCCGGGTCGCCGCATCGCCGCGCTCCTCATCGATGTCGCGAGCGCCGGACTCATCGGCTACGCCTTCTTCTCGACGCCCGATCCGGTGACCGGCATCCCGTTCGCCAACCCGATCGCGACGAACCTCATCTTCTTCCTCGTGCAGATCGTCTTCATCCCGCTGATCGGCGGGAGCCCCGGGCACCGGCTGCTCGGGATGCGCCTAGAGCTGGCATCCGGAGGTTGGGTGGGTCTGTGGCGGCCGATCGTGCGCACCCTGCTCCTCGCTCTGATCATCCCCGCGGTGGTGTGGGACGCCGATCAGCGCGGTCTGCACGACAAGGCCGTCGGGACCGTTCTGATCCGGAGCTGACGAAACACGAAGAGGCCCCGCGGTGAACGGGGCCTCTTCGTCATGGAGTCAACGGGGGCGCGGAGCGCGCATCTTCGTCGGGTCGACGCCCTTCGGGATCGGCAGCGACGACAGCCCCTGCGACACCGACGACACGCGCTTGATGACGGCGGCCTGCGTGGTGCGGTCGACCTTCTTCGGCAGCGACTTGATGGCCGACGCGAGGTTCTTGATCTGCACGTCGTCGTCGCCGTGACCGACGTAGAAAACGGTGACCGGCACTCCGGCGGCGACGCGCTGGACGCGGCCGCGCTCTTCGGTGATCAGGCGACCCAGGCGCGTCCGCGAGCCCTCGCCGATCAAGACGACGCCGCCCCGGCCGATGGCCCGGTAGACGGCCTCCTGCGTACGGGGGTTGACGGCGATGGGCGTCTCGGAGGCCTGCCAGTGGCGGCCGAGCGACGACGACAGCACGTGACCGGTGGCGCCGGGCATGCCATCGATCTTGCGGTACATCGCGCGCGTCGAGAGTCGCGTCATCATGATCATCGCGACCAGGATGCCGGCGAGCAGGCCCGTGACACCCCACAGGATGACGCTCCAGATGGCGACCGGAGGGATCAGGAAGCCGACCAGGACGCCGAGTCCGATACCCACCAGGACGATGCCGGCGAGCGCGAACGGGAGCCAGCGGTACTCCTTCTGCGTGAAGGTGTACAGGGTGCGAAGCTGGGAGAAGAATCCCGGACGCTTCTCGGGGGTGGAGGTGCGAGCGGCCATGGGATCGATTCTATCTTCGCGCCCGGCATCGCTCCTCCCCACGTGGCAGGTTCGTGGATCCGTCCACGAAACAGGCCGTGGACGCGCACTGGGATGTCCGGACCTCGCGAGTATCGGGGGATGCGCACCGCTCACCCCGCAACCACGATCGACAGCCTCGAGGGATACCTGCACCGGCGTCGACGCAGCGCTCTGCCGCTGACCCCTGGCGAGGCGGCGACCATCGCGATCGCCCTAGTGCGCGGATGCGCCGATGCCTCTCTGCGCGCGCGGGGCGGGCAGTGGCGGCTCACCGCCGAGGGGCGCCCCGTGCTCGTCCCCGACCCGGATGCCGACGATGTGCTCGCCGCGACGGCACGGATCCTCGACGAGCTCGTAACCCTCGTCGACGCCGACGTGCGACCCGGCTTCGCCCGACTGCGTGACCTTGTGCTCACCGAGCCGCCGCGGGCGTGGGACATCGCGGAACGGCGCTTGCTGGCGGTCGTCGAGCCGCAGCCCATCGTGCTGGGTCCCCTCACCCCGGGCGAGCCGCAGGTCGCCGGACCGCCGCACGTCGAGGCGGAGGGATCCTCGGATGCCGCTCGCCCACCGCTCCTCGACGGTGTGCGCCGCGTGCTGCGTCGCGGCGCGTCGCGTCGCGGCCTCGTCCTGTCGACGGTGGGGGTCGCCGCGCTCGTCGTGGTCGGGGCGTCATCGATCCCCGCGGCACCCTCGGAGACGACGACATCTGTTCCCGACGCGTCGCTCTCGCCTGGGTCCTCCGTCTTCTCGTCGACGGCTTCTCCCGCGGCACGACCCGCGGACGACGACGTTCGCTCCGCGGCTCTGCCGGTACTGAGGCAACTGGCGGCGTGTACCGATGCCGAATGCGCATCGACACTGCGCGAGGCGTCTGCGGACCCCGGCGAGCCCGCGCTCCTCGACCCCGCCGCCGCCGAACTCGAGGTCGTGGACGACTTCGGTGGGCTCGCCGTCATCCGCCTCACGGGGGCGGACCGCACTCAGTACGTCACCCTCGTCCGGGAGAAAGACCGATGGCTGGTCCGCTCCGTCAGAGACGTCGCGGACCAGCCATCATGAGGCCGATCAGGCGGGGATCAGATGCCGAGGTCGCCCTCGAACTGCGCCGCCTCGAGGCGGGTCTTCACCGCGCCGAGGAAGCGGGCGGCATCCGCGCCGTCGATGATGCGGTGGTCGTACGACAGTGCGAGGTACACGTACGAACGGACCGAGATCGCGTCCTTGCCGTCGACCGAGACGACACCCGGCTTCTTGACGACGGCGCCGAGGCCGAGGATCGCCGACTGCGGGAGGAACACGATCGGCGTGTCGAACAGTGCGCCGCGCGAACCGGTGTTGGTCAGCGTGAACGTGCCCCCAGCGAGCTCGTCGGGCTTCAGCTTGTTGTCGCGCGTCCGCGTCGCGAGGTCAGCGATCTCGCGAGCGAGCTGAGCGATGTTCTTCTCACCGGCGTCCTTGACGACTGGGGTGA
>NZ_CAKKMM010000232.1:0-6329 GCF_918698205.1 Microbacterium sp. Bi128
GCGCGAGCAGACGCTGCACGGCTTCGAACGCGACGCCCAGGCTGAGCACGATCAGCACGATCGCGTTCACGAGCGCCCCGAGCACCTCGGCGCGCTGGTAGCCGTACGTGCGCCGATCGTCGGCCGGGCGCGCGGCGATCGCCGTCGCGATGAGCGCGACGACCAGGGCCGCGGCGTCGGTGAACATGTGGGCGGCATCCGCCAGCAGGGCAAGAGACCCGGTGAGGATCGCGCCCACGACCTGCACCACCATGACCGTCGCCGTCAACCCGAGGGCGACGCCGAGCAGACGACGGTGGCTTGCGTCGCGGATGCCGCCGGCGGGCGCGTGATCGTGCATGGATCCAGGCTACGGGCGGCCCCGCTCCGGCCGCGTCGTTTCGCGGAACTCGGGAATGAGAGCGGATATCGCTCTCGCTCCGGCCTCAGCGTCGGAGGCCCGCCAACTGGCGCTGGATGGCCCGGTGCGTGTGCAGAGCGGGATACACGCCGAGGAAGACCGCCATCGGTGCGCGAAGTCGCAGATCCCGGATGCCGTGCGAAGAATACGTGGTCTCGAACCGCTCGACGTACTTGCGGAAGTCGCGTGGTCGGTCGTCCACCCGACGCGCCGACATCCCGGCGACCACGCCGGAGTCGTAACCGATCCGGCACCCCGCCCACGCGAGGTGGATCGCGATGTCGAGGTCTTCGTGCATCACGTCGGCCACGTCGTCGCAGAGATGCGGGCGCACCCTTCGCCAGGCTTCCGCGCGGACGGCCATGTTGCTGCCGAAGAGGAAGACGAAGTCGCCGGCGAGACGCACCTGCAACCGGCGCAGATGGTCGTCGATCTGGTGCCCGACCGAACGCAGCGGCAGGTCGTAGTACTCCATCGGTCCCGACACGGCGTCGGTTGCCCGGTCGGCGAACACCCGGGTCACCTGGGCGACCCAGTCCGGCTTCAGCGTCGTATCGGCGTCGATCCGCCCCAGGACGTCGCCGATCGCGACATCCATCCCCGCGTTCCGCGTCGGGATGAGACCCTGCCGGTCGTCCTGGCGGAGCAGACGGATGCCGGCACCGGGATTGTCAGCGATGATCGCCGCCACGATCTCGCGCGTGGCATCCGTCGACCTGTTGTCGACGACGATCACCTCGGCCGGCCGTACCGTTTGGGCCAGGACCGCCTCCAGGCACCGCCCGATCACCGCCTCCTCGTTGAAGGCGGGAACGATGATCGACACGGATGGCACGCGATCCACCTCCTGTGTCTAACAGATCAGAGTGTCTGCAAAAGGGGCACTAGGTTGCGGAATGCGCGCGCCCGGTGAGAATGCGCGTTCTTCTCCTCCGCCGACCACTCGCCGACGGTGCGCTCTCCCCCGACGGGCTGGCCGTCGGGCACGAAGATCGGGTCGTACCCGAAACCACCCGGGCCGGCCGGCGCGGTCGCCAGACGTCCCGGCCAGCGTCCCTCGACGGTGGACTCCGTGCCGTCGGGACGGACGAGCGCGATGCAGGACACGAACTGCGCGGTGCGGTGCGGATCGGCGACGTCCGACAGCTGGTCCAGCAGAAGGTGCAGGTTCGCCCCGGCATCCTTCTGGTGGCCGGCCCAGTAGGCCGAGAACACTCCCGGCGAACCGCCCAGGACGTCGACGGCGACACCCGAGTCGTCGGCGAGGGACGGGAGCCCCGTGTGCGCCGTCGCCGCGCGGGCCTTGATGAGGGCGTTCGCGGCGAAGGTCACTCCGTCTTCGACCGGCTCGGGACCGTCGTAACCGATCACTTCGAGGTCGGGGCGGGTGGCCGCGACGATCGCCTGGAACTCCTCGACCTTGTGCGGGTTGTGCGTCGCGAGCACGATGCGGGCCATGTCAGCCCTCGAGCGCTGCGGTCTGCAGGTCGCGCAGCTGCGCGCAGCCGTTCACGCCGAGTTCGAGCAGCCGGTCGAGCTCGGCCTTGTCGAAGGGCGCGCCCTCGGCCGTGCCCTGCACCTCGACGAAGAGGCCGCGACCGGTGACGACGACGTTCATGTCGGTCTCGGCCCGGACGTCCTCGACGTACGCGAGGTCGAGCAGCGGCGTGCCGTCGACGATGCCGACCGAGACCGCCGACACCGAGTCGAAGAGCACCTCGGAGCGCTGCGCGATGAACTTCTTCTCGCGTCCCCACGCGATGGCATCCGCGAGGGCGACGTACGCCCCCGTGATCGCCGCGGTGCGGGTGCCGCCGTCGGCCTGCAGGACGTCGCAGTCGATCACGATCGTGTTCTCGCCCAGCGCCTTGGTGTCGACGACCGCGCGCAGCGCCCGGCCGATCAGGCGCGAGATCTCATGGGTGCGACCGCCGACCTTGCCCTTGATGCTCTCGCGGTCGTTGCGGCTGTTCGTGGCGCGCGGGAGCATCGCGTACTCCGCCGTGACCCAGCCCTTGCCCTTGCCGGTGAGCCAGCGCGGGACGCCGTTGGTGAACGAGGCGGTGCACAGCACCTTCGTGCCGCCGAACGTGATGAGCGCCGAACCTTCGGCGTGCGCCGACCAGCCGCGTTCGATCGTGACGGGACGCAGGTCGTCGACGGCGCGGCCGTCCTTGCGGGTGTCGGTCATGGGTCCTCCTGGGAACGGGATGGATGCCGCGGCTCAGCGCGGCAGGTCGATGGCGCCGGTCTGCACGAGCTGCACCTCGCGCACCTCACGGCCCATGAGTCGGTGCGCCAAGCGCAGGAAATCCGCGGCCGAATCGCCGGTGGCCTCGTAGCGGTGCGCGGGGACGGCATCCGTTCCCGCGAGCAGGTCTTGAGAGACCAACTGGCGGTAGACGTCCTTCGCGGTCTCGCTGTCGCTCGAGACGAGGCTCACTTCGGGCCCCATTACGTAGCTGATGGCGCCCTCGAGGAACGGGTAGTGCGTGCACCCGAGGACGAGCGTGTCGACGCCGGCATCGCGCAGCGGCGCGAGGTACTGCTCGGCCACGGCGAGCACTTCGGGGGAATCGGTGATGCCCGCCTCGACGAACTCCACGAAGCGCGGGCAGGCCTGCGCGAACACGGTCAGTCGCTCGTTCACCTCGAGCATGTCCTGGTACGCGCGGGAGCCGATGGTGCCGACCGTCCCGATGACGCCGATCCGGCCGTTCCTCGTCGTGGACATGGCGGTGCGGACGGCAGGGCCGATGACCTCGACGACCGGCACGTCGTAGCGTTCCCGGGCGTCGCGGAGCACCGCGGCCGAGGCGGTGTTGCACGCGATGACGAGCATCTTCACGCCCTGGTCGACGAGAGTGTCGAGCACTTCGAGCGAATAGCGGCGGACCTCGGCAATGGGCCGAGGGCCGTAGGGCGAGCGGGCGGTGTCGCCGATGTAGAGGATCGACTCCCGCGGCAACTGCGCCGAGACCGCGCGGGCGACGGTGAGACCACCGACTCCCGAGTCGAAGATCCCGATCGGCGCGTCGTTCATAGGCGTCCAGCCTACCCGGCCGGTCGACGGCCACCCGGTCCGCAATAGGCTGGCGCCATGACGCGCAGCACGGCCCTGCACACCGACCGCTACGAACTCACGATGCTCGATGCGGGCCTCCGCGATGGCACCGCGCATCGCCGCTGCGTGTTCGAGGTGTTCGGCCGACGCTTGTCCGGCGGGCGGAGGTTCGGCGTCGTGGCGGGCACGGGACGACTCCTCGACGCCATCCGCGACTTCCGCTTCGGCGACGAGGAGCTGCGGTTCCTGCGCGACAACCGGATCGTGGATGCCACGACCCTCGACTTCCTCGCCGACTACCGCTTCACGGGCTCGATCACCGGCTACCGCGAGGGCGAGATCTACTTCCCCGGCTCGCCGCTGCTCACCATCGAAGGCACGTTCGCCGAGGCCGTCATCCTCGAGACCCTGGCTCTCAGCGTCCTCAACGTCGACTCGGCCGTCGCCACGGCCGCAGCCCGGATGAGCGTCGCGGCGGGCGACCGGCCCCTGGCGGAGATGGGCTCGCGACGAGCCGGCGAGGAGTCGGCCGTGGCCGCCGCCCGCGCTGCGTACATCGCCGGATTCTCGGCGACCAGCAACCTCGAGGCGGGGCGCCGATGGGGCGTGCCGACCATGGGGACCGCGGCGCACGCGTGGACACTGCTGCACGACAGCGAAGAGGACGCCTTCCGTTCGCAGATCGAGGCCCTCGGCACGGGCACGACCCTGTTGATCGACACGTACGACATCGCCGAGGGCGTGCGCACGGCGGTGCGGGTCGCCGGAACCTCGCTCGGCGGGGTCCGCATCGACTCGGGGGATCTCCCCATCGTCGCGGGTGAGGTGCGGGCGCTTCTGGACGACCTCGGCGCCCGCGACACGCGCATCACCGTCACGAGCGACCTCGACGAGTTCGCCATCGCGGCCCTCGCCGCTTCGCCCGTCGACAGCTACGGCGTCGGAACGTCCGTCGTCACCGGGTCGGGCACTCCGACCGCCGGTCTGGTCTTCAAGCTCGTCGCGCGCGCGGCGACCGACGGGTCCTGGGTGCCCGTGGCCAAGGCCTCGGCGCAGAAGGCGTCGCACGGCGGACGCAAGGCCGCGTTCCGGACCCTCGACGACGGCACCGCCACGTCCGAATTGATCGTGGTGAGCGACGGGTTCGAGGATCTCTCGACGGCGGCCGAACACCCGGACGCGCGCGCCCTGCAGGTACCGCTCATGGTCGCCGGAGAGGCGGATGCCGCGGCGCTCGGTCCCGAGGGCGTCGTCGCCGCCCGCGCCCATCACGCCCGCGTGCGCGAAGAGCTCCCGGTCCGTGCGCTCGCGTTGAGCCGGTCGGACCCGGCCTTGCCCACGGAGTACGTCGAGGCCTGACGCGCCGGGCGCGGGCGGCGGGTGAAAGCGTCGCCATGGCGGGCGAGGATCTGCCGCAAGAACCCGTGAAGGGCCCGCGCCTTCCTTAGCGTGGGAACCTCGCCGGGTCGAGGCCGTGCCGCGCGCCGGCTCCCCGAGCGTGCCGCGCACCGAACGGAGAGCCCCATGACCGACGATGCCCCGTCGACACCGCGATCAGCGCCCACACGTCGCGCCATCCTGACGACCGCGGCGTGGGTCGTCCCCCTCGTCGCCGCCACCTCGGTGCCCGCGTCGGCGCAGTCCGGGGGCAGCGTCCCGGTGTCGAAGCTGCGCATCAACCCCGGGTACACGGTGCAGAACGCCTCGAAGTACGACCCCGCCACCGGGACGAACCGCGGCCCGATCGTGGTCTACGTGTGCGCGAACTACGACCAGGACATCACGTGGTGGCCGAACCCGGACCCGAGCGTCGCGGTGCTGCCGTACACCGTGCAGGTCACGGGCCCGCTGGGATCGTCGACGCTCAGCGGCGTCCTCACGATCGCGATCGGCGGCTACGCACAGGACCTGCGGTGGTACCCGGGCGAGAACGAATTCCCGGTGCCGGCCGGCACGTACACGTTCACGCTGGCGCTGTACGGAAGCGACGGGTCGACGTCGTCGACCACGTCGATCACCATCGCGTGAGCGCCGCGCGGATCAGGTGTTGAGCGACTCGTAGATCTCTTTGCACTGCGGGCACACGGGGAACTTCTCGGGATCACGACCCGGGGTCCACTTCTTGCCGCACAGCGCGCGCACCGGCTTGCCCGTCAGTGCGGATTCGAGGATCTTGTCCTTCTTGACGTAGTGCGAGAACCGCTCGTGATCGCCCGGCTCGATGTTCTCTTCGCGGATGAGCTCTTCGAGCTCACGATCCAGGGTCGCAAGACCCCCGCTGTCCGGACGGTCGAGAGGCGTACTCATGATGAGTCAGTGTAGCCGCGGACGGTCCGGCGGGGGTGGATCCGGCCGTCAGGTCGCCTCGGCGAACTCCATCAGCCGGGTGCCGCGGCGTTCGAACTGCGCGGCCCCGATCGCGATCCCCGCGATCAGGACGACCCCGCCGCCCGCCAGCCCTGCCCAGAGCGCCAGGAACGCGTCCGCGGTGTCGGAGGCGACCGCTTGCCACGCGAACCAGAGCGCGGGGGCTGCGGCGACGAGAGCCCCCGCCATCACGAGTCCCTGCGCCATGACCCCGCCGGACCCCGTGCGCTGCGGCTGCTGGAACGGGCTATCACCCGGCCGCGAGACGGCGTAGGGGGCGACGACGGAGGAGATGCTGGACAGCCCGAGCCCCGACAGGAACAGGGCCGCACACACGCCGACGAGCGCCGGAGCGAACGCCCACCGTCCGTGGACCGCGATCGCGAGCGGGATCGCCACGGCCAGGAGCGGAAGGGCGATGAGCACGACCGGGACGAGCCGCCCGAGCCGATCCGGAAGACCGCGCACCCCGCTGGCGATGTGCGTCCATGGCGCCGT
>NZ_CAKKMM010000233.1:0-6307 GCF_918698205.1 Microbacterium sp. Bi128
GGTCTACGCCGGCGCCAGCACTTTGTTAAGGCCGGCCCGGATACGCTTTTCGGACACCGAATAGGCGGTCCCGAGTTCGACGGCGAAGAGGCTCACCCGCAGTTCCTCGATCATCCAGCGCACGTGGGTTAACTCCGCGCCCGCCCGCCGCCCGGGCAGCAGCGCGGACACGGCGTCGTCGTAGTCGTCCTCCAGGGCCTGGACCGCGGCCATGTGCTGGGCGTCCCGCTGCACGTTGCCCGGCAGCTTCTCGAGGCGCTTTTCGATGGCCGTGAGGTAGCGGGGCAGCTGGCTGAGCTGGGCGTAGCCCGTGCGTGCCACGAAACCCGGATACACCAGCTGCTCGAGCTGGCTCTTGACGTCGTTGAGCGCGCTGATCAGGGCCAGGCTCGTGGTGCCCTTGAGCTGCTTTTCGATCCGCCGGGTGCTGGCCAGGATGCGCTCGACGACGGCGGTGACAGTGAAGACGGTGTCGATCAGCTCCGCCCGGACGCCCTCGTAGAGCGCCTTGAACGATCCCTCGTCCCACGGCAGCGGGGCCGGCGTGAGTTTGTCGATGGCGGCCAGGGCGCAGTCGGCGATCAGCGCGGCCACGGAACCATGCGGGTTCTGGCTGAACGTCAGTTTCTCGGTGTTGTTCAGGTGCTCCAGGACATAGCGGTCCGGCGGCGGCACTTTCAGGGCCAGGAGCCGGATGACCCCGCCGCGCATGGCTTCCTGCTGTTCCGACGGCGTCTGGAACAGCCGCAGCGCCACGGACGTTCCCTCGTCCACCAGGGCCGGATAGCCGGTGACGGTGTGCCCGCCAACGGTTCCCTGGACCTGGCGTTGGACGGTTCCAAAGGTCCAGTCCTTGAGCCCGGACATTTCGGTGAACCCGCCCGGCGCCGCGGCTGCGGCAGCGGCCAGGGCCGCCGACGGGGACGTGCCGGCCCGTGATGAACGTGCGCCATCCTTGCCGTTCGCGCCGGCTTTCGCCTTCGCCGCGGCATTTCCCTTGGATTGGGGTGCCGTGGTGCCCGGGGTGGCACCGAGGGATTCCGCGATGGCCCGGCGGGTGGCCGGGGCCAGCCGCTCCTGCAGCGCGTTCAGGTCCTTGCCCTCATCCAGCAACTTGCCGCGGGAATCCACCACGCGGAAGCTGACCCGCAAATGCGACGGCACGGCGTCCCAGTTCCAGGCGCCCGGCGGGATGACCTGTCCGCGGATCCGGCGCAGCACCAGTTCCAGCGACGGTTCGAGCTCGTCCGTGGCGGGATCGAAGTCCGCTTCCAGTGCCGCGACGGCCTGGCGGGCCACGTCCGGGGCAGGAACAAAGTTCTTGCGGATCTGCTTGGGCAGCGACTTGATGAGCGCCGTGACGAGTTCCACGCGCTGCCCGGGGATCAGCCAGCGGAACGCGGCATCGTCGAGCTGGTTCAGGAACAGCACCGGCACCTCGGCGGTGACGCCGTCGGATGGATTTGGCGGCGAACCGGGCGCCACGGGGTGGAACTCGTAGCTCAGCGGCAGCTCGAAGCCCTTGTGCAACAAGGTCTTGGGATAGGCCGAATCGTCCAGGGCCGCGGCGTCCTCGCTGATCAGCAGGGACTGGTCGAAGTCGAGCAGCGTGGGATCCTGCTGCCGTGCGTCCTTCCACCACTTGTCGAAGTGCCGCTCCGAGACGACCTCCGCGCCGATCCGGGCGTCGTAGAACTCGAAGAGTGTCTCGTCGTCCACCAGGATGTCGCGGCGCCGCATCCGGGCCTCGAGTTCCTCGACTTCGTGCAGCAGCGCGCGGTTGCGGTGGAAGAACTTGTGGTGGGTCTGCCAGTCGCCTTCAACCAGGGCATGGCGGATGAAGAGCTCGCGGCAGAGCTCCGGATCCACCTTGCCGTAGTTGATCCGCCGGCTCGGGATGATGGGCACGCCGTACAGCGTGACCTTTTCGTGGGCCATCACCGCGCCCATCTTCTTGGACCAGTGCGGCTCGCTGTAACTGCGCTTGACCAGGTCGGGGGCCACCTGTTCGGCCCAGAGCGGATCGAACTTCGCCGCGACGCGGGCCCAGAGCCGGCTCGTCTCGACGAGCTCGGCGGCCATCACGAACGTGGGTGACTTCTTGAACAGTGCCGAACCCGGGAAAATCGCGAAGCGGCTGCCGCGGGCTCCGGCGTACTCGCGCTTGCGCTCGTCGAGGATGCCGACGTGGCTCAGCAGCCCCGAGAGCAGGCTGATGTGGATGCCGTCGTGGTTGCCCACCGGATCGGCAAGGCGCTTGTTGTCCAGGCTGATGCCCAGCGGGCGGGCCAGCTGGCGGAGCTGGGCGAACAGGTCCTGCCACTCCCTGACCCGCAGGTAGTTGATGAACTCGTTGCGGCAGAGCCGGCGGAACGCCGTGGAGGACAGTTCCTGCTGCTTCTCCTGCAGGTAGTTCCACAGGTTCAGGTAACCGGTGAAATCCGAGTTCTCGTCCCGGAAGCGGGCGTGCTTCTCCGCGGCGAGCTGCTGCTTGTCTGTTGGACGCTCGCGCGGGTCCTGGATGGTCAGCGCGGCGGCCAGGATCATGACTTCGCGGACGCAGCCCCGCTTTCCGGACTCCACGATCATCCGGCCGAGCCTGGGGTCCACCGGCAGCTGGGCCAACTGCTGCCCGACGGCGGTGAGCCCGCTTCCGGGACGGCCGGAACCGCGGCGCTGCCCGCCGTCGCGCTGCCCGCCGTCGTCCGTTGGCTCCTGCCGCGCGGCGGTCAGGGCGCCGAGCTCGCGCAGGAGACTGACGCCGTCGTTGATGGCGCGCGAATCCGGCGGCTCGACGAACGGGAAGTTCTCCACGTCCTTCGGTCCGCGGGCCACGCCCATGGCGGTCATCTGCAGGATGACGGCCGCGAGGTTAGTGCGCAGGATCTCCGGATCCGTGAACAGCGGCCGCGACTCGAAGTCCTCCTCGGAGTACAGCCGGATCGCGATACCGTCGGAAACGCGGCCGCAGCGGCCCGAGCGCTGGTTGGCCGAAGCCTGGGAGACGCGCTCAATCGGCAGGCGCTGGACCTTGGTCCGGTGCGAGTAGCGCGAGATCCGGGCCGTGCCGGTGTCGATCACGTACTTGATGCCGGGGACCGTCAGCGAGGTTTCGGCGACGTTGGTGGCAAGTACGATCCGGCGCTTGCTGCCGGGGTGGAAAACCTTGTGCTGCTCCTGCAGGCTCAACCGGGCGAAGAGGGGAAGGACCTCGGTGCCCGCGAGGCGCCGGTTGGACTGGATGCGGGCGTTGAGGGTCTCCGCCGCGTCGCGGATTTCGCGCTCGCCGGAGAAGAAGATCAGGATGTCGCCGTGGGCTTCCAAGGCGAGCTCGTCGACGGCGTCGCACACCGCATCGAGCGGGTCGCGGTCCTCCTCGAGTTCGTCGTCCGCCGCGGCACCTTCGCCGGCTCCATCTTCTGCGCCGCCGGCCGGCTGGGAAAGCGGCCGGTAGCGGATTTCCACCGGAAAGGTCCGGCCCGACACCTCGATGATGGGGGAGGGCTCCTCGTCGCTGCCGAAGTGCTTGGCGAAGCGCTCCGGATCGATGGTGGCCGAGGTGATGATGATCTTCAGGTCCGGGCGCTGCGGCAGGATGCGCTTGAGGTAGCCGAGGATGAAGTCGATGTTGAGGCTGCGCTCGTGCGCCTCGTCAATGATGATGGCGTTGTACTTGCGCAGCAGCCTGTCGCGCTGGATCTCCGCCAGCAGGATGCCGTCGGTCATGAGTTTGACCTTGGTGGACCGGCTGACCTCACCGGTGAAGCGGACCTGGAAACCGACTTCCTGGCCGATTTCGACGCCGAGTTCCTCCGCGATGCGCTCGGCCACGGTGCGGGCAGCGAGACGGCGGGGCTGGGTGTGGCCGATCAGCCCGTTCTCGCCCAGGCCGAGCTCAAGGCACATCTTGGGGATCTGGGTGGTCTTACCCGAGCCGGTCTCGCCGGCGATGATGGTCACCTGGTTGGCCGCGATGGCGGCCATAAGATCTTCGCGGCGCTCGGAGACCGGCAGCTCGGCGGGGTAGGAAATATGCAATGTCATGGCTGGAGACAGTCTACTGGGGTGGACTGTCCGCTGGGGTGGCGGCGGCTGTGCGGTCCTACTATCGGGTCCGGTTGCTGCAGCCGGGCTGTTCCGTTGCTGCTTCAGGCCCGGCGCATAGTGAGGGCCCGGCTTGATGAGCCGGGCCCGATGGGCGTGTGGGCAAAACGTGCGCGGACTTAGAAGTTCCGCAGGGTGTAGTTGACGCTCGGCAGGTCCCGGGCCATCCAGTACTCTTCCGAGCGGACGGGCGGGGTGTGACCGAGGCCGTCCTTCCGCAGGGCGGAGATGGTGGCTGCGAGGCCGGCGATGATCAGGACGATGACGGCGATTCCGAGGAGTTCCATACCTCTATGGTTCTCCGGTCCAAGAACTAAAAAAAGTGGCAGAAATGCCCAAAAAGCTACAATTTCTGCCACTGTTCTGTCAGGATGAAGTCATGATCAAATCAGTGGCAATGATCGTGGTTCCCAACTTCTCGATCTTCGAGTTCGCGACGGCTTTCGAGGTCTTCGGCATCGACCGCTCGGACCGCGGAAACGGCGTGCCCGCGTTCGATTTCCGCGTCTGCGCGCCCGAGCCGGGCGACGTCCCGCTCAAGTCCGGCCTGTCCATGCACGTCGGTCTCGGGCTGGAAGCAACTGCCGACGCCGACCTGGTGGTGATGGCGCCGTACGGCCGGGACGAGGACGTTCCCGAATCCGTCTTGGAGGCGCTGCGGGCGGCCCATGCCCGGGGCGCCTGGGTGATGTCCATTTGTTCCGGTGCCTTTGCCCTGGCCCGGGCAGGCCTGCTCGATGGCCGCCGATGCACCACGCACTGGCATTACTCCCAGGAACTGGCCAGCCGATACCCGGCCGTGCTGGTGGATGAAAATGTCCTCTACGTCGAGGACGGCCGGATCATCACGAGTGCCGGCACGGCCGCGGGGATCGATGCCTGCCTGCACCTGGTCCGCGTGGAGTTCGGCGCCAAGGTGGCCGCCGCCATCGCCCGGGACATGGTGGTCCCTCCGCACCGGGACGGCGGCCAGGCCCAATACATCGACCGGCCCATTCCGCAGTGCGGCTCGGAACCCATGGAGCAGCTGCTGCAGTGGATGGTCCGGCACCTGGACGAGGAACACGCAGTCAACGAGCTGGCGGCCAGGGTCCATATGTCGCCGCGGACATTTGCGCGGCGCTTCCGTGCGGAAACGGGGGCCACCCCGGCGGCCTGGCTCAATTCCCAACGGGTGCTCCGTGCCCAGGAGCTGCTGGAAACCACGGAGCTCAATATCGACGAAATCGCGAGGGAATCCGGCTTCGGACATTCGGTCCTGTTGCGGCACCACTTTACGAAGGCGCTGGACACCAGCCCGCAGTCCTACCGGCGCACGTTCCGCGGGCACCTGGCCACGGCGTAGCGGGCCCCGGCCCGGCAGGAGCGTCTAGGCAAAGCCCGGCGGCGCCGATTCCTCGGCCGCGGCCCGTGCGCATTCGACGAGGTCGCGCCACGGGCCCGTCAGTTCACGCTCGGGAAGGACCGCCCGCCGTTGATCGGCCCGGATGCTGTACATGAACCGGTCCGGCTGGCCGGATGTCCCGCTGGTCCCGGCGACGTCGTCCCAGGGGCAGGCCTCAATCAGCGGCTGCCACCGGTCGGTGTCCTCGGGCGGCTCGGGCCGGACGGTCCACGTCCTTTTCATTCCGGCCACGCCGCCACTGCGCTGGACAGTTATCTTCATCGGACTCGGACCTTCATCGGACTCGGATCTGCAGGGGCCTGGGCTTATCGTCGGGCTCCCGGGAGCTTGACCTTCACAGTTTCCCATGCGGAGCGCACGGCGTCATGTTCCTTGGAATCCTCGCCGAAAAGCTCCTTGGCAGAGGCGGCTGTTGCCTTGGCGAAGGCACCGAACGTGGCGGTGGGGGACAGCTTGCCGCCCGTCAGGGTCTCGTACCAGATCTGTGCCGGTGCGTCCCAGGCATTGCCGCCGAGGGCGGTGGCCACCAGGCAGAACGCGCGGTTGGGGATGCCGGAGTTGATGTGCACGCCGCCGTTGTCCGCGCTTGTGCGCACGTAGCCGTCCATCGAGTCCGGCTGCGGGTCCTTGCCGAGCACGTCGTCGTCGTATGCCGTTCCCGGAGCCTTCATGGAACGCAAGGCGGCCCCCTGCACCTGGTCCGTGAAGAGGCCTTCACCGATCAGCCAGCTGGCCTCCGCCGTCGACTGCTTCCGCACGTACTGCTCAACGAGGGCACCGAAGACATCGGACATCGAT
>NZ_CAKKMM010000234.1:0-6236 GCF_918698205.1 Microbacterium sp. Bi128
GTCGGCGACGGCACCTCCAACGTGGGCCTGGGCATCCTGAACTCCTCGAAGGACTTCGGCAAGCTGGACTACAAACAGGTGCTGCGCGAATGGACCGCCGGCATGCCCGAAGACTGGGGCTTCACCCCGGACAACCAGGTGGGCGAAATCCGTGGTGCCGCGCTGCCCATGGGCTTCAACCGCACCCCGCACTATTCTCCGGGCCTGCTGCTCCTCGGCGACGCCGGCGGCATGGTCTCCCCGTTCAACGGCGAGGGCATCTCCTACGCCATGGAGTCCGCCCGCTTCGCGGCCGAATTCATCGCCGACGCGGCTGCCCGGTCGGCGTCCGCCGGCTGGGGGACCGGGACGGAGGCTTCCAGGGCCGCCGACGCGCACCTTGCCCGGTACGCCGACTACGTGCGCCAGCAGTGGGGCTCACACTTCACACTGGGACGGGCGTTCGCCGCCCTGATCGGCAAGCCGGCCGTCATGAAACTGGCCCTCCGGACCGGTATGCCTGTCCCCGTGCTCATGCGTTTCGTGGTGCGGATGCTGGCCAACCTTACCGATCCCGCCGCCAAGGGCTTCGAGGACCGGGTCATCCGGGTCCTGGAATCCCTGGTTCCCGCCACGTCCAATCAGGCCACGTCCAATCAGGCAACGTCCAACAAGGCCGCGTCCACCACGGACAGCGTTCCGCACTCCGGCGCCAACTCCGCGGTTTCCGCAACAAAAAGTTAGGGTTAACCCGTGACCAACTCTGCAGACCAAAGCTGGACGCACGCCGGACACGGCCTGCCGAGCGCTGAACCCAGCCTCAACACCACCGCGATCGCCACCGGCCTCCAACTGCCGGCAGGCTTCTCGGCCATCGCGGGCGACGCCGAGCTGGGCCCGGCGCTCACCACCAACCTGGCGCGCGTCGAGAAGAAGCTGCGCGAAGCCATTGCCAACTCCGATCCCCTGGCTGACGCAACGTCGCGCCACCTCGTGGAAGCCGGCGGCAAGCGGATCCGCCCGCTGCTGACCCTGCTGTGCGCCCACCTTGGCGACGCCTCCTTGCCCGCAGTGGTGCAGGCCGCCGTCGTCGTCGAACTGACGCACCTCGCCACCCTCTACCACGACGACGTCATGGACTCCGCGCCGTTCCGCCGGGGGGCGCCGACGGCCCACGAGGTCTGGGGCAACTCCGTCGCGGTCCTGACCGGCGACCTGATCTTTGCGCGCGCCTCCATCCTGGTCTCAGAACTCGGGTCCCGGGCGCTTGGCATCCAGGCCCGCACCTTTGAACGGCTCTGCCTGGGCCAGCTGCACGAGACCGTGGGACCGCGCCCGGACGAGGACCCCTTGGCGCACTACCTCTCCGTCATCGCGGACAAAACCGGCTCGCTCGTGGCCGCCTCCGGGCAGCTGGGTGCAATCTTCTCCGGCGCCGACGAAGCCTACGAGCCGATCCTGGTCGAGTACGGCGAGAAGGTGGGCGTTGCCTTCCAGCTCGCCGACGACGTCATCGACGTCACCGGGATCAAGGTCAAGTCCGGCAAGTCGCCGGGAACCGACCTGCGCGAAGGCGTGCCCACCCTGCCCGTGCTGCTGCTGCGCAACGCGGCCCGCGACGGCGACCAGGCCGCTGTCGAACTGCTGACGCTGATCGACGGTGACCTCAGCTCGGATGAGGCCCTGGCCGCCGCCGTGGCCGGACTCCGGGAGCACCCCGTCACTGCACAGTCCTGGGTGGTGGCACGCACCTGGGCCGATGAGGCCATTGCCGCCCTTGCCCCGCTGCCCGAAGGCGTCGTAAAGGCCTCGCTGACCAGCTTCGCCCACGCCGTAGTGGACCGCAGCAGCTAGGTCCCCGGCCTCCGGCCGCTGGGCTCACCTCCGGCCACACCAGCTAGGCCGGGCCCGGCGGTACAGCCGGGCCGGAGTCGCTCCCCGGCCGGTTCTTCCGGCTGGGTGCAGCCTGACGATTAACCTGGCTTCCGGCTTAAACGGAATGGCCCCGGTTCCTCACAACGTCCGAGTCTTCCGTTGTGCCGAACCGGGGCCATTTCTCCGTTCGCATCAGATCCACCGGAGGCATTTGGTGAACCCAGAAACAACTCTATGACAGTTATGTCATAGCGTCCAGACCTATCTGTAAATTTCTTGTCATAAGATTTCGATTCATTGCCGGACGTTGTCGCGCTGAGTTTCCCCACCTTTGGCCGGACAGCTTCGGGACACGCCGGCCGCGGGCGGGACACGCCGTCGGACATGGTCAAAAGCGGGGAATACCAGCGGCGCGGAGGGTGCGGAGTTGTCCACATAACCGATGTTCTGGCCCCCGGGGCTGTCATGCCGCGTGTGTGCTTGCCCCATGGACGTTACGGTTTATCTGGAATACGCCGGCTCGGTTGCCCGCACGGCCACGCTGCTGCAGGCAGGTTTTACGTCGAACAGGATCCGCGCTGCCGTGGCTGCCGGGGAAATTCGCCGCCTCCGCCATGGGGTGGTGGCGCTGCCCGGGGCGCGGGCGGACTTCGTGGCCGCCGTGCTCGCGAACGGCATGCTCACCTGCGCCTCCGCCGCGCCGTTCCACGACATATGGCGCCTCCACGAGCCCGCACGGCTGCACCTGCTGTGCGCGCACGGCGCAGCGCCCGGAATGGTCATCCACCGCGGCAGCCTGGTCCCGACGGAATACCCGCGCCCCGTGGCCGGACTCACCGACGCTCTGCTCCACGCGCTGCGCTGCCTGCCCCCGGTGGATGCGGCGGTCATGGTGGAAAGTGCCCTGCTGCAGGGCCGCACCTCGCTGGACTATCTGCGCCAGCGGCTGCCGGGAAACCGGAACGCGGCCGCCCGTGCAGTCCTGGAGCTGGTTGACGGCACGGCGGATTCGGCGATCGAGGTCGTTGCCAGGCTGCTCTTCCGGAGCCAGGGAATCTACACCCAGACGCAGGTGCACCTGCCGGGGATCGGCGTCGTGGACTTCCTGCTTGAAGGATTCCTGATCGTGGAGATCGACGGGAGCACCCATCTTGAGCGCGCGCAGGTCAAGAAGGACCGAGGCCGGAACAACGCCAGCATCCTGACCGGCTACGCCGTCCTCCGGTACGGATATCACGACGTCGTTTACAACCCGCAGAAGGTGATCGATGAGGTGTGGCAGGTGCTGCGCGGCAGGGTCATCCGCTGAATTTCCCCACGTATGGAATCCCGTTGCCACAGAATGCCGGCGGTTCCGCCGGACACGCCGGTGGGGGACGCCAAACAAGGGGAGAGTCGGCGGCCGCAGGAGAGAGGGGAGAGTCGGCGGGAGATGGGAGGAGAGGGCCGTGGAGCCTAGTCTTCGTCCTCGTCGTTGAAGGCCCACTCGAACATGTCGAAGACGAATTCGGAGAAGGTCCCTTCCTCGCTCTTCCACTGGCCGCGGGCGTTGTTGCGGCGGTACACGATGGGATCCGGGATGCTGAGGTCCCCGACGCGGAAGCCCCAGGTAAACTGCTCTTCCTCGTCCTCGAGGAACATGAGGAAGCCCTCGTCATCGACTTCGAGCTCTTCGGGGTCCCAGAAGTAGTGGTAGGCCTCCATGATGTCCTCGCAGCCGCCGACTGCCAGGTAGAACTCGCGCAGGACCATCGGGACCTGGAACTGGTGTTCGGCCAGGGCGGCGTCGAGTTCGTCGGCCGGGAGGCCATCTTCTTCCTGCCATTCGTCTTCGAGATACTTCGGGACAAGCGCGCGGAATTTCTCGAGGAACATGTCAGTCATGGTCTTATCCTAGCTAATCCTCAGCGGTCGTTTTCCGCGGTGTCCAGGCCCAGCCGGTGCCAGCCGCGGACCGCCAGGGGAACGTACCAGTGGCGCCGCCAGGCCGTGACCCGGAAGGCGAAGACCACCCCGGCGACGGCGCAGGCGCTCACCGCGGTGAAGGTCCCCGTGAGGGACAGGAGCACGGTCGACGCCGACCCGGCGAACGCCGGCAGTGCGTACAGATCCTTGGGGTCGAAGAGCTGCGGGACCTCGTTGGCGGTGATATCCCGCAGCAGGCCGCCACCCACCGCCGTCGTGACACCCAGCAGGACGGCGGCCACAGGATTCATCCCGGCGGCCAGCGCCTTCAGTGTGCCGGTGATGCAGAACAGGGCCAGCCCGCCGGCGTCGAACAGGATCAGCAGCGACGTGAAGCGCTGGACGCTGGAGAACAGGAAATACACCAGCACCGTGGCAAACAGGGGCGGTGCCAGGTACGCCGGGTTGGTGAACGCGGCGGGCGGGCCCGCGTTGATGATGATGTCGCGGATGACGCCGCCGCCCAGGCTCACCACCGAGGCCAGGAGCAGCGAGCCGATGATGTCGAACTGCTTCCGCGCCGCGAGCAATGAGCCGGAGACCGCAAAGAAGAACACGCCGGCGAGGTCAAGCCAGACCAGGACAAGGCTGAAGGAGAAGGTCATGAAGCGTCCCGGTCGATTGCAAGGGGGCGGATAGGGCGGCTCCAAGGTTACGCTAACGGCTATGAATACCCCCATCCTGATCGCCTGCGCCCACGGCACGTCGAGCCCGCACGGGGCCGCGGAGGTCAACGCGCTCAGGGACGGCATCGCGGGGCTCCGTCCCGGGCTGGACGTCCGCGAGGCCTACGTCGACGTGCAGGACCCGGACCTGCCGGCCGTCGTGACGGGCCTCCCGGCGGGGGTGACCGCCGTCGTGGTTCCGCTGCTGCTCAGCGTCGGATACCACGTTAAGGTGGACATCGCCCGCGCCGTGAAGAGCCGGCCGGACACCTTGGCCGCGGCGCCGCTGGGGCCGGATCCGCGGCTCGCAGCGCTGCTCGATGCGCGGCTGCGCGAGGCCGGGGTAACGGACAACGACGCCGTGGTCCTCGCCGCCGCCGGGTCCTCCGATCCCAGCGCCGCACAGAATGTCGAGGAACTCACGGAGCAGCTCCGTGCCCTGCGTTCCAACCGGATCGTGGCCGCCTACGGCGCCTCCGCCAAACCCTCGGTTCCCGACGCCGTCGCCATGCTCCGCGAGGAGGCCGCCGGCGGTGCCGGCGCGGGGGAGTCGGCCGGAGCGGTGGACCTTGGCGGTCGCGTCGTCATCGCCTCGTATCTCCTGGCGCCCGGCTTCTTCCATGACCAGCTGGCCAAGGCCGGCGCGGACCTGGTGACGGCGCCGCTGCTGCCCTCCCCGGTCCTTGCCGAAATTGCCCTGGAACGCTACGACGCGGCGCTGGCCGGGGCCCCGCAGCCCCGGCCCTGACGGTCCGCGCAGATGCACAGCCGCAGGGCGACTTCAAGAGTTTTCGGCGGTTCGTGACGAAATGTTGCCCTAGGTGACTCCCCGTTTCTGACCCTTTGTGACGGGATTACGGCCGCCCCTACAGTCGATGCATGACTGATACAGCTCTAGCCGGAGCGTCCACGGACGAGGCTGCCGCCGGCCGCACCAAGCGCCCTCCCCGCCCGGCCGCAAAGCCGCACGGCCAGTGGAAAGTGGACGGCACCACGCCGCTGAACGCCAACGAGACCTGGAAACAGGAAGACAACGGCCTCAACGTCCGCGAGCGTATTGAGTCCGTCTACTCCAAGCACGGCTTCGACTCGATCGACGGCACCGACCTGCACGGCCGCTTCCGCTGGTGGGGGCTTTACACCCAGCGCAAACCCGGGATCGACGGCGGCAAGACCGCCACGCTTGAGCCGCACGAGCTAGAAGACAAGTACTTCATGCTCCGGGTCAGGATCGACGGCGGTGCGCTCACCACCGGTCAGCTGCGCGTCATCGGCCAGATCTCCGTGGACTTCGCCCGCGACTCGGCCGACCTCACGGACCGCCAGAACATCCAGCTGCACTGGATCCGGGTCGAAGACATGCCCGAAATCTGGCGCCGGCTCGAAGGCGTGGGGCTGTCCACCACGGAAGCCTGCGGCGACGTGCCCCGCGTCATCCTCGGCTCCCCGGTGGCGGGCATCGCCAAGGACGAGATCATCGATCCCACACCGCTGATCCAGGAACTCGCCGAGCGGTTCATCGGCGACCCGGAACTGGCCAACCTTCCGCGCAAATTCAAGACCGCTATCACCGGCCACCCCAGCCAGGACGTGGTGCACGAGATCAACGACGTCGCCCTGGTGGGCCTGGTCCACCCCGAACTCGGCATCGGCTACGACCTCTGGGTGGGCGGCGCGCTCTCCACCAACCCCATGCTGGGCAAGCGCCTCGGCGCCTTCGTCCGGCCGGACCAGGCCGCCGACGTGTGGCTC
>NZ_CAKKMM010000235.1:0-6147 GCF_918698205.1 Microbacterium sp. Bi128
GCCGCCCGGTCGGCCGATGAGCTGCACCGAGACGGGGTGTCCCGTGGCATCCGTCGTCACCGGCAGGGTGAGGGCGGGGAGCCCCGCGACGTTGACGAAGCTCGAGTACGGCGCGTACTCGACCTGCATCGCGAACGTGCGTTCCGGGTCGTGGCCGGCGTACCAGCCGACGGGCCGCGGTGATTGCGCCAGCGCGGGCGTGAGCACGGCATCGAACGCCGCGAAGTCGGCGATCGTCCGTCGCTCGAACGCGCGCGCCGCCGACAGCCCGCCGAGCAGGTCGACGGCCGACAGCGCCCGGCCCTCACGGACGAGCCACGCGGTGAGCGGCTCCACGAGCGTCATGTCCTCGTCGCTCAAGGGGATGCGCGCCGCGCTGGCGCGCCACAGCACGCGGAACAGCGACGCGTAGCCGACCGGATGCCATGCGGCATCCGTCACCCCGTGCCCGGCGCCGGCGAGCCACGTCGCGGCCGTTTCGAACGCCGTATGCGCGTCCGCATCCAGCTCGATGTCCTCGTCGTCGTCCCACGGCGACACGGTGGTGATGCCGACGCGGAGCGGACCGGGCTCGCGGCGTGCGGCCGCGAGGAACGGGCCTGCTCCGGGCGGCGCGGTGGCGTACGACAGCGGCGCCAGCCCCACGAGCGCGTCCAGCAGCAGTGCCGCGTCGGCGGCGGTGCGGGCGATGGGCCCGTTCACCGCGAGACCATCGGGCGAGTCGAAGCCGGAACCGATCGGCAGGCGTCCCCGCGACGGCTTCAGCCCCACGACCCCGACCGTCGCCGACGGGATGCGGATCGACCCGCCGCCGTCCGATCCGATCGCGGCCGGAAGCAGCCCCGCCGCCACGGCGACCGCCGCACCGCCGCTGGATCCGCCCGCACCGGCCGACGTCCGCCAGGGGTCGCGGGCGGGGGAGTGGATGAGGGGTTCGGTGAAGCCGGTCAGCCCGAACTCCGACGTGCTCGTCTTGCCGAGGCTCACCGCGCCGGCGGCATCCATCGCCTCGGCGAGAGGGTCGGATGCCACGGGCACGAGGTCTGCGCGGGCGCGCGAGCCGTAGCGGGTGGCCACGCCGGCGCGGGCGACGAGGTCCTTCTCGGCCGACGGCACACCCCACAGCGGGCCGCCGGAGGCGCCGGACTCGAGCACGGCCGCACGCGCGAGAGCGGCGCTGCGCGTGACCTCGGCGAAGGCGCCCAGGTCGGCGAACCGGCGGATGCGATCGAGGTAGTGGCCGGTCAGTTCGGTGGGAGAGAGCTCTCCCCGTCGCAGGCTCTCGACCTGGGCGACGAGCGACAGATCGTGGAGGGCGGGCATGGATCGAGCCTACGGCCGGCGTTCCGCTAGCCTCGCACCATGAAGATCCGGCTGTTGCGCGTGCTCGTCTACCTGGCCTCGGCCGCCGCGGGTCTCGTGCTCGCCGACCTTCTCGTCGACGGGTTCCGCATCTCGTGGCTCGACTGGTGGGGGTTCCTCGTGGCGATCGTGGTCTTCGCGATCGTCCAGAGCATCGCGACGCCGGTGGCGACGGGTCTCGCGGAGAAGCACGCTCCGCTCCTGCTCGGCGGCATCGGCATCATCGCGACGTTCGTGTCGCTGCTCGTCGTGGCGTTCCTGCCGTCCGCGGGCATCCGGATCACGACCGCCGGGGCCTGGCTCCTCGCACCGCTCGTGGTGTGGATCGTCTCGGCGATCGTGACGTGGGTGCTGACGGTGGTGCTGATCGACCGCCGGTCGAAGGCCGCCGTGCCCGCGAAGGGCTGAGCCTCATCAGATCCAGTACTCGGGGGCGGTGAGGAGGGCGCGGGTGTCCTCGCTCGCCCCGCGCGCTCGGGGTTTGGCGGGAACGCCTACGAGGACGCTGTCGGGGGGCGCGTCGCGGGTTACCACGGCATTCGCGCCGACGAGGGTGCGTGCCCCGATCGTGATGGGCCCCAGGATCTTCGCCCCGGCACCGACGGCGACCCCGTCGTGCAGCGTGGGGTGGCGCTTGCCGCCCTCGCGCTGACGGCCGCCGAGGGTGACCCCGTGGTACAGCATCACGTCGTCGCCGACCTCGGCCGTCTCGCCGATCACGACACCCATGCCGTGATCGATGAAGAAACGGCGGCCGATGGTCGCGCCGGGATGGATCTCGATGCCCGTCAACCAGCGCGAGACCTGCGAGATCGCCCGCGCCGGGAACCGCAGGCCGCGCAGCCACAGGCGGTTCGCCACGCGATACGACCACACCGCGTGCAGCCCCGGGTACAACAGGGCGATCTCGATCCCGCCCCTCGCCGCGGGATCGCGGAGTTTGGCGGCGGCGACGTCTTCGCGGAGGCGGGAGAAGACCCCCACGTCAGTCTTCGCGCAGGTGCTCGTACAGAGCGGTCGAGAGGTAGCGCTCGCCGTACGAGGGGATGATCACGACGATGTTCTTGCCGGCCGCCTCGGGGCGACGGGCGATCTCGAGCGCCGCCCAGATCGCGGCGCCCGAGGACATCCCGACCAGGATGCCGTCCTTGGCCGCGGTCTCGCGGGCGAGGCGGATCGCGTCGTCGAACTCGACGTCGATGACCTCGTCGATGATGTCGCGGTCGAGGATCGCGGGGACGAAGTTGGGTCCGATGCCCTGGATCTTGTGCGGACCGGGGTGGCCCTTGGTGAGGATGGGGGAGTCGGCCGGCTCGACGGCGACGACCTTCACGCCGGGGATGCGCTCCTTGAGCACCTGGCCCACACCCGTGATCGTGCCGCCCGTTCCGATGCCGGCGACGAAGTAGTCGACCTTGCCGTCGGTGTCGCGCAGGATCTCCTCGGCCGTGGTCTTGCGGTGGATCGCGGGGTTGGCCTCGTTCTCGAACTGACGAGCCCAGACGGCGCCCGGCGTCTCGGCGACGATGCGCTTGGCCTCGTCGACCGCGTGCGACATGCCCTTGGTGGGGTCGGTGAGCACGAGCTCGGCGCCGAACGCCTTGAGCAGGATGCGGCGTTCCTTCGACATTGAGGCGGGCATCGTCAGGATGACCTTGTACCCGCGCGCCGCGCCGACCATCGCGAGAGCGATGCCGGTGTTACCGCTCGTGGACTCCACGAGGGTGCCGCCGGGCTTCAGCTCGCCCGAGGCCTCGGCCGCGTCGACGATCGCGATACCGAGACGGTCCTTCACGCTCGAGGCCGGGTTGTAGAACTCGAGCTTGGCCAGGATCTGGCCCCCGGCTCCCTCGGCCACGCGATTCAGGCGCACCAGGGGGGTGTCGCCGAACGCGGAGGTGATGTCGGAGTGGATGCCGGGCATGGCTCGCCTTTCGCCGTCGGTCGGATCGCGACAATCCTAGGCGAGCGCGAGTGGGTGGGGTCCGTGTGTGACGCTGCACGACTAGGCTCGACTCCCGTCATGCCCGAGACCGTTCCCACCGCGCAGCCCGCCGTCGCCGGCATCGTCCGCGACACCGCCGCCCGCTTCGCCGCCGCCGGCATCCCCGACCCGCAGGTCGACGCCGAGCTCCTCGTCGCCCACGTGCTCGGCACGTCGCGCGGCGGAGTGCAAGCCGCCGCGATCCGCGGCGACCGTCTCCCCGCAGAGGCCGGCGCCGCCCTGGCTCCCCTCGTCGACCGCCGCTGCGCGCGCGAGCCGCTCCAGCACCTCACGGGCCTCGCGCCCTTCCGCTCGATGGAACTCGCGGTGGGTCCCGGCGTCTTCGTCCCGCGTCCCGAGACCGAGATGGTGGCGCAGCTCGCGATCGACGCCCTGGGCGCATCGGCATCCGCGTCTCCGATCGCGGTCGACCTCGGTACCGGCAGCGGGGCGATCGCCCTGGCCCTGGCCACCGAGGTGCCGCACGCGCGGGTCTTCGCGGCCGAGAACTCCGTCGAGGCCTTCATCTGGGCGAAGGAGAACGCCGCCCGTATCGGGGCCGCCAACCTCTCGCTCGCCTTCGTCGATCTCGCCGACGCCTTCCCCGACCTGGACGGCACGGTCTCGGTCGTGGCATCCAACCCTCCCTACGTCCCGGACGACGCGATCCCGCGCGATCCCGAGGTGCGGCTGTTCGACCCGCCGGCGGCGCTGTACGGCGGGCCGGACGGGCTGGATGCCGTGCGCGTGCTCAGCCGCGTCGGTCTGCGCCTCGCGCACCCCGGGGGCACGATCGTCATCGAGCACGGGGAGTGGCAGGGGAGCGCGATCCGCGAGATCCTCGCCGCCGACGGATGGCGGGCGGCGGCGACGCATCCCGATCTCACCACGCGCGACCGCGCCACGACCGCGATCCGTCCCTGACCGCGCGTCGCGCTCGGCGTCGGTAGACTGTCGCGCGACATGTCACCCGTCTACGACTGCCGTGACGAGTCGCAACTGCTCTCCGGGATGCGCCACGCGCGCCAGGCGATCAGTCGAGGCGAACTCGTCGTGCTCCCCACCGACACCGTCTACGGAATCGCCGCGGACGCGTTCAACGCGCGCGCCGTCGCGGGTCTGCTCGAGGCGAAAGGACGCGGTCGTCAGCAGCCGCCGCCGGTGCTCGTGCCCGGTGTGGGCACGTTGCGCGCCCTGGCGGCCGAGATCCCGCCCGCCGTCGACGACCTCGTGCACACCTTCTGGCCGGGCGGTCTGACGATCGTGCTGCCCGCCCAGCCGTCGCTGTCGTGGGATCTCGGCGACACCCACGGCACCGTCGCCGTCCGCATGCCGGCGCAGAACCTCACGCTCGAACTGCTCGAAGAGACCGGCCCCCTGGCGGTGTCCAGTGCCAACCGCACCGGCATGCCCGCCGCGGTGAGCATCGACGAAGCCCGCGACATGTTGGGTGACAGCGTCGCGGTGTATCTCGACGCCGGCGCCAGCGAGTGGGGCTTCGCCTCCACGATCGTGGACGCCACGACCTTGATCGGCGGTGCCGAGCCGCGGGTGCGAGTGCTCCGCGAGGGCACCGTGTCGCGCGCACGACTTCGCGAGGTGCTCGGCGACCTGCTCGAGCCCGACCCCGAGTCGGACGCCCCCTCGGGCGCCCCGTCGCCGACGGCGAGCACCGCCCCGGATGCCGAGGCCCCCGGGCCGTGACCCAGTATCTCCTCACCATCCTGTTCACGGCCGCGGTGACTCTCGCGCTGTCGTGGGTGGTGTGGAAGCTCGCGCTGCGTTTCAAGCTGTATCCCGGCATCCGGGATCGCGACGTGCACAAGACGCCGACGCCGCGCCTGGGCGGGGTCGCGATGTTCCTGGGCGTCGTCGCCGCATTCGCGTTGTCGAGCCGCAACCCGTACTTCTCGATCTTCTGGACCGACCCCGTCCCGGTGCTGTCGTTGCTGGGCGCGGTGCTCCTCATCGTGCTGGTGGGTGTCGCCGACGATCTGTGGGATCTGGACTGGATGATCAAGCTCGGCGCACAGTTCGTCGCCGCCGGCATCATCGCGTGGTTCGCGCAGCTGCAGATCCTGTCGCTCCCGATCGGCGCTCTCACGGTCGGCTCGGGGTGGGTGAGCTTCCTGCTGACGGTGTTCGCGCTCGTGGTCGTCATGAACGCCGTCAACTTCATCGACGGGCTGAACGGCCTGGTCGCCGGGGTGTGCCTCATCGCCAACGGCGTCTTCTTCGCCTACTCGTACCTCCTGGTCCGCGACACGGGGGCGAGCACGTACTTCAACCTCGCGTCGTTCATCGCCGCCGTGCTGGTGGGCGCGTGCCTGGGCTTCCTGCCCATGAACTGGACGCCCGCGAAGCTGTTCATGGGGGATGCCGGTGCCCTCATGCTCGGCCTGCTCATGGCCAGTTCGGCGATCGCCATCACCGGTCAGCTCGATCCCGCGGTCCTCGATCCCGAGAAGATCGGTCGCTCGCAGCTCCTCGGCGCGTTCATCCCGATCCTGCTGCCGGTGGTGATCGTGCTCCTGCCGCTGCTGGACTTCGGCCTCGCCGTGGCCCGGCGGCAGTGGGCGGGGCGTTCGCCGTTCTCGCCCGACCGCAAGCACCTGCACCATCGCATGCTCGACATGGGGCACAGCGACCGCGACGCCGTCCTCATCTTCTACGCCTGGACGGCGGTGGTGAGCCTGGCGTTCCTGCTGATGTACATCGGCACGCAGCAGAGCTGGCCCGGCGACTACCTGATCGGCATCGCCTTCGGCGTCGTCGGTGTCGCGGCGTGCCTCGTTCTGACC
>NZ_CAKKMM010000236.1:0-6138 GCF_918698205.1 Microbacterium sp. Bi128
GGTGGACGAAGACTTTGAACGGGAAGGGCTCCCCAAGCCGCTGAGGCCTTTCGTTGAGAAGTGTTTCGGGCTCTCCTCCAACCCCCTGCGCCTGAGCCAGATCCGCACCGAACGGCGCCGGGGCTCACCCTACGCATCGCTGCGGCAGTGCGGCTTCGAGCTGCGCAGCGCCGAGCAACTGTACGTCTCCCATAGGATTCCGTACCTGAATTCGGCCACGGTGTCCGTCGAGGAAATGGCGGCAACCATCCTGCAGCGGATGAACCTCAAGCATTAGGGAAAAGTTTCACAAACTTAGTGTGGCGCACGTCATGTGGAAAGTGCGCTGGAGACCTGTCACTGTGGACAGGACTTGCGCCCATCAACCGGCCATCGCCGCAAGCGGGGCGGCGCACTTGCATGCCATCATCTGCAAAGGAGCAGTAACTATGACGACAGACATCCTGTGGTTCTCAGAACTCGGACTCAAGGACCTGGACCGCGTGGGCGGAAAGAACGCCTCCCTCGGTGAGATGGTGCAGAACCTGACCTCCGCCGGCGTCCAGGTTCCCGACGGCTTCGCCACCACCGCGGATGCCTACCGCAACTTCCTGGCGGATTCGGGCCTCGACCAGAAGATCGCCGACCGGCTTGTCGGCCTGGACACCGATGACGTCACCGCCCTGGCAGCCGCCGGGCAGGAGATCCGGGCCCTCATGCGCGAGACGCCCTTCCTGCCTGACTTCGAAGCGCAGATCCGGAACTCCTACCAGCAACTGGTGGACAAGCACGGCGGCTCTGAGGACCTGTCCTGGGCCGTCCGTTCCAGCGCGACCGCGGAAGACCTCCCCGATGCCTCCTTCGCCGGGCAGCAGGAAACCTTCCTGAACGTCCGCGGCATCGAGAACATCCTGCTCGCCATCAAGGACGTGTTCGCGTCCCTCTACAACGACCGGGCGATCGCCTACCGGGTACACCACAAGTTCGAGCACGCCGAGGTGGCGCTCTCGGCCGGCATCCAGCGCATGGTGCGCTCCGACGTCGGCGCCTCCGGCGTCATGTTCACCATGGACACAGAGTCCGGGTTCCAGGACGCCGTGTTCGTCACGTCCTCCTACGGCCTCGGCGAGGCTGTCGTCCAGGGCGCCGTCAACCCCGACGAGTTCTACGTCTACAAGCCCGCGCTGCAGGCTGGCCGGCCCGCCATCCTCAAGCGCGGACTGGGCGAGAAGGCCCTGCAGATGACCTACACGAGCAGCCGCGAAATCGGCCGCACCATCGACTTCGTGCCGGTCGAGGCGTCCCTGCGGAACCGCTTCAGCCTCACTGACGACGACGTCGAGCAGCTCGCCCGGCACGCCGTCGCCATCGAGAACCACTATGGCCGCCCCATGGACATCGAATGGGGCAAGGACGGGATCGACGGCGGCCTGTACATCCTGCAGGCGCGCCCGGAGACCGTGCAGTCCCGCCGGGCCTCCGGCAGCCTGAGCCGGTTCCGGCTCAACGGGACCGGCCGGGTGCTGGTCGAGGGCCGCGCCATTGGCCAGCGCATCGGCGCCGGCAGCGTCCGCATCCTCACCGCGATCGACCAGATGGCCGCCTTCAAAACCGGTGATGTCCTCGTCGCCGACATGACCGACCCGGACTGGGAACCGATCATGAAGCGTGCCTCCGCCATCGTGACCAACCGCGGCGGGCGCACGTGCCACGCCGCCATCATTGCCCGGGAACTGGGGATTCCCGCCGTCGTCGGCACCGGGGACGCCACCGATGCCCTCTCCGACGGCCTCGACGTGACCGTGTCCTGCGCCGACGGTGAAACCGGCGTGATCTACGAAGGGCTCCTGGACTTCAGCGTCGAGGAAACCGAGATCACCCAGCTGCCCGAGGCCCCCGTCAAGGTCATGATGAACGTCGGCACCCCGGAGCAGGCTTTCACGTTCGCGCAACTGCCCAACCACGGAGTGGGCCTGGCCCGGCTCGAATTCATCATCAACCGCCAGATCGGCATCCACCCCAAGGCACTGCTGAACCTCGACGAGCAGCCGGCGGACGTCGCCACGGAAATCCGTGAGCGCATCGCCGCGTACGAGAGCCAGCGCGACTACTACATCAAGCGCCTGGCCGAGGGCGTGTCCACCATCGCGGCGGCCTTCGCGCCGGAACCCGTGATTGTGCGCATGTCCGACTTCAAGTCCAACGAGTACGCCAACCTGATCGGCGGGCCCGCCTACGAGCCGCACGGAGAGAACCCGATCATCGGCTTCCGCGGCGCCTCACGGTACCTCGAGCCGTCCTTCCGGGACTGCTTCGACCTCGAGTGTGAGGCCCTGTCCTTTGTCCGCAACGAGATGGGCCTGACCAACGTCAAGCTGATGATCCCGTTCGTACGGACCCTGGACGAGGCCCGCGGCGTTATCGAACTGCTGGGGGAGAACGGCCTCACCCGCGGCGAGAACGGCCTCGAGGTGATCATGATGTGCGAGATCCCATCCAACGCGCTGCTCGCCGATGAGTTCCTGGACTACTTTGACGGGTTCTCCATCGGCTCCAACGACATGACCCAGCTGGCCCTGGGCCTGGACCGGGACTCCGCGATTGTCTCCGGCGGCTTCGATGAACGCGATCCGGCCGTCAAAAAGCTCCTGAGCATGGCCATCGCGGCCTGCAAGGCGCGCGGCAAATATGTCGGCATCTGCGGCCAGGGTCCGAGCGACCACGCGGACTTCGCCGAGTGGCTGGTCGAGGAAGGCATCGATTCGGTCTCCTTGAACCCCGACACCGTGGTGGACACCTGGCTGCGCCTTGCCGGCGCCACAGCCGGCCCGGCCGTCGAGGCAGGCGTCGGCGCCGGGGCGAACTGACAGCCGCGGCGTCCAAGTAAGACAGGCCGGACACCCGCCGGGCAGCACGGACTGAGAATTCCAGACCGTGCTGCCTCGGCGGCCGTTCAGGCGTTGGAAGCCGCACGGGCGGAAGGCCTCAGGCGCTCAGCTTTCCAATCGCGCTGCTTTCAAGGTTCTCCAACAGGTGCCGCGGATTGTCGTAAACTTCGGCGGCACCGGCCTCCCGCAGCTCGGCTTCGCTGATTCCGCCGCAGGTCAGGGCAATGGCGGGAACTCCGATTGCCGCGGCGGCCAGCACGTCCCAGACGGCGTCGCCAACAAACACGACGTCCGCCGGGCTGAGCTCAAGCTTGTCCAGGCACGCCAGCAGAATGTCGGGAGCGGGCTTGCTCTCGTCGGCGTCGTTGGAACTGGTCCACGCATCGGTGGACGTGCCGGCGTCCAGGAGGCGCCGGGCGACGTCCAGGTCGCGCTCCTGCGCTGATGATGCCAAACCCACGGCCAGCCCGGCGCCGGAGCATGCGGCCAGGAGGTCCCGGGCAGAGTCGAAGGGGCGCAGGGAAGGCCAAAACGTGGAGAACACGGCGCCGTGCGCGGATTTGAGGTCTTCCTGCATGTCCGTGGTGCACCCGGGGACCAAGTGTTCGATGAGCTTGTCGCCGCCCATGCCGACGCAGCGGTGGATAGCCGAGATCTGGATGTCCAGCCCCTCCCGCCGGAACGCCTGCCACCAGGCAAGGGCATGGAAATAGCTGGAGTCAATCAAGGTCCCGTCGACGTCGAAAAGGACCCCGCGTTTCTTTTCGGATTTTGAACCTGGCACCATTGCTACCCCACCTTTGGTTGAGGGCGGCCGCATGTGCCTGACCAGGCAACGGCTCGGCCCATAACGGATCTTTCCAGACCGGCGTCCGAAGTACCTGTCAAAGACTTCTCAGCGTCCACGATCAGAACGCCGCCACCACTCTGCAGCGAGTGCTCCAACTCCAAATGTCCGGCCACTTTAACCTCCTCGACTCTGCTGGAAGCTTGCATAGTAAGACTACTTAATGCAGGGGAATTTTCGTGGCGGCGTGCATGCAGCGGTCGTCGCCGTCGGGGAGCGGCTAACGACATTTAGACCATGCGCCTGCCTCGATCCCGGCGAGGCCCCAGGCCGGGCACTTGCGCGCCAGGCTATTGAACAGCGGCACTGCGGTCCGGTCAGAGAAGGGCAAAAAGTGTCGGGTACTTGAGTGCTTTCGTGCCAGAATCCTCACATGACCAGGGAACGCAGTGAACTGAAGAGCATCGGATATGAGATCTTCATCGGAATCCTTTCGCTCCTGTCGATCGTCAATCTCGTGCTCGTGTATGCCGCGCGGGAGCAGTCGCTCGACACCGTGCTCGAGGTGATGAACGCCCTTTTCAGCGTGATCTTCCTCGCCGACTTCCTCTACCGGATCCTCACCGCGCCATCGGCGGGCGCCTATTTCTTCAGGCACTTCGGCTGGGCCGACCTGCTGGCCAGCATGCCCTTCGCGCAACTCAAGTTCCTGCGCATCTTCCGGCTGATCCGGGTGTACCGCCTGCTCCGCGACGTCGGCATCCGGACAATCGGCCGCGCACTGAGCAAAGACCGGGCCGGCAGCTCCCTGTACATCCTGCTGCTCATGGGCATTTTCGTACTGGAATTCGGAAGCCTCACGATGCTCCGCATCGAGCAGTATGCGCCGGGGGCCAATATCACGACGGCCTCGGACACCATCTGGTACACGATCGTCACGATCTCGACAGTGGGATACGGTGACCAGTATCCGGTCACCGGTGCCGGCCGTATTCTCGGTACGGGCATCATCGTCGTCGGTGTCGGCATCTTCGGCACCTTCACCGGCTACCTGGCCAACTTCTTTCTGTCTCCCAAGAATCCCGCACCGCCGGTCGATGCCGCCGGGACGGGAACCGCGACGGTCGAAGGACTCCGCCAGCGCCTCGAAGAGTCCGAAGCCAAGCTCACCGAGATCAGAAAGCTGCTTGCCGGGCCAACCGGGTGAACGTTCGTCCCATAGCTGCCGCCATCTGACCCGGCGCCTCTATTGAAGGAGCGCTCATGGCGACGGGGGCGTGAACTGGCTGGCGGTAAACTCCGCTCCCTGGGGGTCCCGGATCAGTGCCGTGCGCGTCCACTCGGTCTCGCTTTGGCTAAGGACTTGGGCGCCGAGTCGCTTCGCCTCAACCACCGTCCGGTCCCGGTCGGCAACGGTGAACGAGACGTGCCAGTGCGGCAGTTCGTCGGGGGCCGTGGTCGCGATCCAGGCGATCGCATCCTCGAAGCCAGGTGGAGGGACCAGCGCTGACTGCCTTTCCCTGATGCCCGGATCGATTGTCGCCTCAAGGTGATCACCGTAACCGGGCCTGCGGATCATCATCGCGAAGCCGAGGTCGTCGACTTTCCAGCCAAACACGTCCTCATAAAACTTGATGGCCGCGCCGGGGTTAGGCGTGTGGAGATCGCTGAAATTCCAGGACCCCGGCTGATTGGCCACCTGTGCACCCAAGCGTCGCTTGGCTTGCCAGATGCGGATCCCGGCGCCCCCTGGATCGGTCAACGCCGCACTGCGGCCGCCTTCTCCAGCGTCTGCGGCTGCCGACCGTACCGTAGCGCCGGCAGCGACCAGACGCTGCACTGCGGTATCCGCGTCCTCGACGGATACGTAGGTATTCCATGTCGCGGCACCCCGGGTGTCCGCCATCCCGGCGACGTCCTGGCCATCGAGCTTGGCAATCAAGTATCGGCCTGGCGCGCCCGCCGGCAGGGCGTCCTCGAACGTCCAGCCAAAGAGGCCGGCATAGAACTCGGCGGCCGCCTCGACGTCGGGCTGCTCGGTGTCGATCCAACACGGTACGCCCTCAGGGTAGGTTCGCTGGGTCATGTCTCGCTCCCGCAGTCCCTTTCGTAGTACCGCTTGGCGTGATCAGTCCTCGGCCGGGGCATCGGCTTCAGCCTCAAGCTCGGCTTCGGCCACTGCGATGACAAAGCCGAGCGCAATGGCGAGGTTTGCTGCCTGCCGCCACGATCCGGGGAGTGCAGACAATGGGCGCAACTGCGATGACGATGCCCTGGACATCATCTGCCGTGACGCCGGCGTCGACCGCCATACCGGCGTTGAGCAGGTAGGAGGCGGGTGGAGCGTCGACGGAGACGAGGGCCGCGATACGGGCCAGCATCAACTCGCGGGGAACAAGGGTGGAGCGTTCGAGCGACACGGCGGTGATGTCGGCGAGGGCGTCGACGACGGGGGTTTCTTCTTCGGCCATGATCATGTCTCCA
>NZ_CAKKMM010000237.1:0-6129 GCF_918698205.1 Microbacterium sp. Bi128
GTCCTGCAGGGACTCGGTGCCAAGCTCCTCGACGCCGACGGCAACGAACTTCCGCCCGGCGGTGCGGCCCTGGCCCGGCTGGACTGGATCGACTTCTCCGGCTTCGATTCCCGCCTGGACGGCGCACGCTTCGTACTCGCCAGCGACGTCGACAACCCGTTGCTTGGTGCCCAAGGCGCCGCTGCGATCTTCGGTCCGCAGAAGGGCGCCACCCCCGAGGACGTAGCAGCCCTCGACGCCGCCCTGGCCCGCTTTGTGAACGTGCTCTGCGCCGAAATCGGGCCCCGCGCGCGGAAGGCTGCGGACGCTCCGGGTGCCGGGGCTGCCGGCGGCGTGGGCTACGCAGCCATCGCGGTACTGGCCGCGACCCGCCGGCCCGGCATCGACGTCGTCCTCGAATTCACCGGGCTGGCCGAGCGGCTGGCCGGCGCGGATCTGGTGATCACCGGCGAAGGCAGCCTCGACGAACAGACCCTGCTGGGCAAGACTCCGGTGGGCGTTGCCCGGGCGGCGCGCCGCGCCAAGGTTCCGGTGGTCGCGGTGTGCGGCCGGTCCGTCCTGACCCCGGAGCAGATCAGCAGTTCCGGGTTCCTCGCAGTCCACGCTTTGACGGAGCTGGAAAGCAATGTAGACACATGTATAGCCGACGCCGCGGCGCTGCTGGAGCGCCTCGGACGGCAACTCGGCGAGCAATTGGCCAACGTGGCGCACTCCGCGCAGGGCGCCCGCGCCCTGGACAGTGCTCCGGGAAAGGAGACCCTCAGTGTCTGAAGAAACCTACGACGTCGTCTTCCGCGGGCAGCGGGTGCTGACCACCGCCGGCATCGCCGCCCGGGAAGTCGGCATCCGCGGCGGCGTGATTGTCGCGATCGAGCCGCTGGGCAACGGCCTCTCCGGCCGTGAAGTCATTGAACTCGCCGACGACGAGACCCTCCTGCCGGGCCTCGTGGACACCCACGTGCACGTCAATGAGCCCGGCCGGACCGAGTGGGAGGGATTCGCGTCCGCCACCCGGGCGGCAGCGGCCGGCGGCGTCACCACCATCATTGACATGCCGTTGAACAGCATCCCGCCCACCACTACCGTGGAGGCCCTGAAACTCAAGCGGGAGGTGGCCGGGGACCAGGTGTTCGTGGACGTCGGCTTCTGGGGCGGAGCCGTCCCGGGCAACAAGAACGAACTGCGGCCGCTGCACGACGAGGGCGTTTTCGGCTTCAAATGCTTCCTGCTGCACTCCGGCGTGGACGAGTTCCCGCACTTGGAAGCGGACGAAATGGAACAGGACATGGCCGAGCTCAAGTCCTTCGATTCGCTCATGATCGTCCACGCCGAGGACTCCCACGCGATCGACCACGCGCCCCACCCCGGCGGCGACCACTACTCCACGTTCCTGGCCTCCCGCCCGCGCGGGGCCGAGAACAAGGCAGTCGCCGAGGTCATCGAACGGGCCCGCTGGACCGGAGCCCGCGCCCACATCCTACACCTTTCCTCCTCCGACGCGCTCCCCATGATCGCCACCGCCAAGCGCGACGGCGTTCGCCTCACCGTGGAAACGTGCCCGCACTACCTGACGCTGACGGCCGAGGAAATCCCGAACGGCGCCACAGCCTACAAGTGCTGCCCGCCGATCCGCGAAGCCTCCAACCGCGAACTGCTGTGGGCCGGCCTGCAGGACGGCACCATCGACTGCATCGTCTCGGACCACTCCCCGTCCACCCTGGACCTGAAGGACTTGGAAAACGGTGACTTCGCCGTGGCCTGGGGCGGCGTCTCCTCGCTGCAGTTGGGCCTGTCGCTGATCTGGACCGAGGCCCGGCACCGCGGCATCCCGCTCGAGCAGGTTCTCTCGTGGATGGCGGCAAAGCCGGCCCAACTCGCCGGCCTGGGCAATAAAGGCCAACTGGCGCCGGGATACGACGCCGACCTCGCCGTATTTGCCCCGGACGAGGCTTTCGTTGTGGATGTTTCCAAGCTCAAGCACAAGAACCCCATCACCCCGTATGACGGCAAGGCGCTTTCCGGCGTCGTCCGGCAGACCTACCTCCGCGGCACCCTGATCGACGGCCGGACCCCGGCCGGCAAGCTGATCCGCCGCGGCGGCGTGTGAGCCAGGCGGCCGTGGCCGGCACCCCACCCGCCGTTCACGGACGGGCCCGGAATAACGGGCAGGCACGGCAGGCCGGCCTCACCGCCAAGGGACTGGCGGTCTGGGTCACGGTGCCGGACGACTCCGACGTTGACCCGGTGTGCCTGGCCCGCGCGGCCGAACTCGTGCTCGGCCGCGCCCTCAGATGTGCCCCGGAGGCGGAAGTCCACTTTAGGCCCGCCGCCGGAGCCGCAACATCCGCCGTCGTCCGGTCCCCCGGAGACGACGGCGCCCCGGCGGGAACAGCAGATCCCGCCGGGGACACCGGCGGGGCGGGCCTGGAGCCCGTCCCCGGCAGCATCAGCCGGCTCGCCGTCGACCTCGCGGCCGGAGACGCCAGGCTGGATGGAGAGCGGGTGCCCCTGACGGATCTGGAGTTCACGCTTCTGAGATGTCTCGTGCAGAACTGCTCCCGCACGGTAAGCCGGCAGGAGCTGCAGCTTTGCCTCGACGCGTTCGACACCCCGGGCGCGGCAACCCGGTCCATCGACGTGTACGTCGGCCGGTTGCGCCGGAAACTCAAGGGCTGCCGGCACGCCGTCGTCACCGTCCGCAGCGGCGGCTACCGCTTCGTCCCCGGTCCGCGGGCGACGGTCCGCGGACCAGCGGAATACAGCATCTGAGCTCCGCTGCCACAACCATCCCGACCCTCGATCGAAGGAACTGCATGCAATCCACCGTCACCACCAAGCTGCACGCCATCACTAAGCTGCACAGCGAAGATCCAGCACCCGGGTTCACGCTGCCAGATGCTGCGGGCCGCCGGATCTCCCTGGCCGATTATCGCGGCAAAAGCGTCATCATCTACTTCTACCCCCGCGCAGCCACTCCCGGGTGCACCACCGAGGCTTGCGACTTCCGAGACAGCCTCGCTGCCCTCCACTGCGCAGGCTTCGAGGTCCTTGGCATCTCACCCGACGCCCGGGAGGCCCTGTCCGCCTTTGCCGCGGAGCATGCGCTCACGTTCCCCCTGCTCGCGGACGAAGACCACGCTGTGGCCCTCGCGTACGGCGCCTGGGGCGAGAAGCTGATGGACGGCGAGGTCCGCGAAGGCACGGTCCGGTCCACCGTGGTTGTCGGTCCCGATGGCAACGTGGTCTTGGCGCAATACCACGTCAGTCCGCAGGGCCACGTGCGGGCGCTGCGGGAGGAGCTTGGCATCTAGGGGCTCGGACGCCATGCGGGCGGACCCGGACATGCGCGGGCTGGAAACGGCCTAGAAGCGGGCTGGAAACGGCCTAGAAGAGGGCGCCCGCCACCGCCTGCGTCAGCTGATGGATCACTTCAGTGCGTTCCGGGACGTCGCTCAGGTCCTGGCCCTTGGTGTAGATGACCAGCGCGTATGCGGTGCCGTCCCGGGCGAGGATGCCGGCGTCGTGCAGCTCACCGCCCAGGAGCCCGTACTTGTGGAAGACCGTGATCCCTTCCGGAACGGCGGCGGGAATGAGCGTTTCGTAGTTGGTGTCCTGCATATAGGACAACAGCTCGGCGGTGTCCCCGGCGTTCAGGAGCGTCCCGGAGTAGACCCCCGCCAGGATCGTCGCCATTTCCGCCGGTGTCAGCGTGTTGATTTCCGGGTCATAGCTCACGCCCAGCGATGCCGCGTACTCCGTCAGCTCCTCGTGGCCCACGGCATCCATGATCAGCGACCACGAGTCGTTGTCGCTCTGCTGGATCATCTCCCGGAGCTGGAAGCCGGCGGTGTAGCTCCCTAAAGGGTCATCGAGGCTGGCCCCCCGGTTTCGACCAGGTGGTAGTAAGCCGCCGCGGCCAGCACTTTGGCGGTGCTCGCCGCCACGAACTCCTCCCGGACCCCGTATTCGTGGACGTCCGCGGCGCCGGGGTCCTGGGCGAGGTCGACCAGCGCCACGCCGATCTGGAACTGGCTGTTGGCATCGAGAATGGCCTTGATGCGCGCATCCAGGGCAGCGTCCACCGCGCTCGACGCCGGGACCGCCGGGACCGCCGGATTGAGACTGGCTGACGGCGAAGCACCGGCCTCAGCCGTCGTCGCGGCAGACGGCGCGGCCGACGTCGTCGTGGGATTCGCCGCCGTGGGATTCGCCGCCGTCAAGCGGGCTTGCGCAAAGGAATAGATACCTGCGGTCAGGACGACCGCGAGCACTGCTGCACAGACCGCACCCATCAAGGCCCGTGGCCGGACGGTCACTCGACGCGCCCGCGGCCGGAAGTGCTCCCGAATCCAAATCGTCGCTGCTGTGGATTTCGCTGTTCCATAATGACTTCATCTAGCTACGGCAGCTATGCCGGAGCTATGAAAAACCTGTCGGCCCCAAGCCTGCCAAAGCCGCCCCGGACGGGTCCTTGCCAGACCCAGGCGGCGGAATACAGCCTCGATCCACGATGTTGTGCATCACAGACCCGTTGTCCACCCCCGAAGGATCATCATGAGCGCAAACATGACCGTCAAGCTTCAGCCGGGCACCCCGGCCCCGGATTTCACCCTGCCTGACGCCGAAGGCAAGCCGGTTGCCCTGGCCGACTACCGCGGCAAGAACGTCATTGTGTACTTCTACCCGCAGGCGGCAACCCCCGGCTGCACCACCGAGGCGTGCGATTTCCGCGACAACCTCGCGTCCCTGCAGGGCTCCGGCTACGAGGTCCTGGGCATCTCCCCCGATGCCCCCGATGCCCTGGCCCATTTCACCGGCGACTTCGCCCTGACCTTCCCGCTCCTGGCCGACGAGGACCACGCCGTGGCCCTCGCCTACGGCGCGTGGGGCGAGAAGCTGGTCCACGGCGAGGTCACCGAGGGCATCGTCCGCTCCACCGTGGTGCTGGACCCCGAGGGCAAGGTCAAACTGGCGCAGTACCAGGTCAAAGCCCAGGGCCACGTGGCGTCGCTGAAGGAATCGCTGGGCGTCTGACGACGCACCGCTCCACGGCGTTCTCGCGGCGTTCTCGGGGCGGATTCGGACCACCGCGGCGGAATCGGACAGATGCAGCGCGGATCCGCGGCGCGCGGTTCCCATAGCTGCGCGCCGGTCCGAAGCCGCAGCGGAGTAGTTTTCCACATCCGCCCCGCCGGTGGTTGTCCGGCCCCGCAGCGCGGGCCAGCATCGGGGCATGGACCTACCCCGACTGATTCTCAGCAGCGACCTCGCGCGCCTCGGCCAGGACGCACGGGGCCTTGCACGGCAGGCGAAAGCCGGGCAGCTCCGGCGCATCAGGCAGGGAGTGTACGTCCGGGCCCACGAGTGGGAGGCGCTGCCGCCGTGGGACAGGAATCGGGTCCTCATCCGGGCGGCTGCTTCCACATTGCGGAGCCGGACCGTCTTCTGCCGCCAGTCCTCCGCTGTGCTGTGGGACATGCCGGTTCTGGGCCACAGCCATCTGGTGCATGCCTGCACGTCCGACGGCGGCGGCGGGCGCTCGCGCGCCGGGGTCCGCCGGCATCTGGTCGATTTGGGCTCGGTGCAGATCGAGGAACGTCACGGGCTCCTGGTCACAGACCGTGTCCGGACAGCACTGGACCTGGCCGCCTTCGAATCGTTTGAGCAGGGCGTCGCAGTATTCGACCATGTCCTGGGGCCGCGGCCTGGCAACCTGGCACCGCTCAGCCGCGGGGAACTCGACGCCGGCATTGGCGGCAACTACACGGCAGCCGCGGCCCGGCGGATCCGGACCGCCCTGCAGTTTGCTGATCCTGCATCCGGCTCCCCTGGAGAATCGGTGAGCCGCGCTCTGATGTACCGGCTCGGCTTCCGGATCCCGCTCCTCCAGGTCGAAGTTCGTGATGCCCGGGGGCTGGTGGCGTTCACTGACTTTGACTGGCCCGATGATCAGCTTTGCGGAGAGTTCGACGGCCTGGTGAAGTACCGCAACGCGGAGTACCTCCGGGGCCGGACCCCAGCCGAGGCCCTCACCGACGAGAAACGCCGGGAGGACAGGATTCGGGCCACGGGCCGGCGCGTGATCCGTTGGACATGGTCGGAGCTGGCCAATCCCGGATCATTCTCCGC
>NZ_CAKKMM010000238.1:0-6106 GCF_918698205.1 Microbacterium sp. Bi128
GGATGACGCTGAGCCCGAGATCCGTGTCGGGCGAGGAGCGGTCGGCGGGAGTGGCGTGGGCGGGGATGCTGTTCCGGCTCGGGGCCGGGGTCTCGACGGTCATGCGCACAGCAGATGCCCGTCCGGGTACGCAGCGCACGCCCATTGACACACGGCGCCCGCCGTGAGTGCGCGGCCGTCGGGAGCGGGAGCGGGAGCGGGAGCGGGAGCGGGAGCGGGAGCGGGTGCGGGTGTGCGGCGGACTACGAGGCGTTGCGGGCGGCGCTGCGACGCACCAGCCCGAAGATCACGGTGCCCACGAAGAGGACGATCCCGATGATCCCGAGCCAGAGCAGTCCCTCGAACGCGAAACCCACGACCGCGAGCACCGCCCACGCGATGAGAAGGATGATGAGTACGGTCCACATGTTCGCGACTGTACGCAGCGGACTCCTCCCGCCCGGCCCGGTTCCGTTCGGTCGTTCGTTTCGCGGCCCGCTGATGGCCCACGGGACGGAAAGCGACACGACGGAACGTCACGATGGCGCACAACCGCCCCGAGCCGCGCTTGTCAAGACCTCCCGACCGTTCACCGGGGCGATGGCATCCTGAGCTGACCCTCCCGAAAGGACTGCCATGAGCATCGGAGCCGGTATCGCGCTCATCGTCATCGGCGCCATTCTCGCGTTCGCCGTGGACCTCCCCAACGACTACGTCGATCTCACGACCATCGGCTACATCATGATGGGAGCCGGTGCGGTCGTCTTTGTCATCGGTCTCGTGCTGATGGTCCGTCGTCGCCAGACCGACACCGTCACCCGCAGCGAAGGGGCGGGCAGCGCTCAGGTCACGCGTTCGACGACGCGGTCCTCGAACGACGACCTCGTCTGAACACCGCCGGGGTTCGCCCCGGCATCGAGGACCCGAATGACAGACACCGACACGACGCAACCGTCCGACCCCGCCACCGACGACCTGTTCGATGGCCGGTACCGCCTCGGACGGGTGCTCGGCGAGGGCGGATACGCGCGCGTGTACGAGGCGGTGGACACCTCGCTCGGGCGGACCGTCGCGCTGAAGGTGATCACGGGCGACGGCGCCGATCCCGCGGATGCCGCGCGCGTACGGTCCGAGATCCGGCTGCTGGCCTCGCTCTCGCATCCGTCGCTCGTGACGCTGTACGACGCCCGTCTGTCGTCTTCGCCGACCTACCTCGCGATGGAACTCATCGCCGGGCCCACGCTCACCGACCTCGTCCACCGCGGACCCGTGCCCGCGGTCGATGCCGCTCGGTACGGTCGCGAGATCGCCGAAGCGCTGTCAGTCATCCATGGCCGCGGGATCGTCCACCGCGACGTCAAACCGTCCAACATCCTGTTGCGCCCGCCCGCGCACACCGGGGAACGGGCACGGGCGACCCTCGCCGACTTCGGGATCGCCGCCCTCGTCGGGGCGACGCGCGTCACGCGGGCCGATACCGTCATCGGCACCGCGGCCTACCTCAGCCCGGAACAGGCGCGCGGAATGCCGGCCGCCCCCGCGAGCGACGTCTACTCGCTCGGACTCGTCCTGATTGAGTCGCTCACCGGACGCCGCCCGTTCGGCGGGCGAACGCCCCACGAAGCTCTGGCGGCCCGGCTGGTCTCGTCGCCCGAGATCCCCGCGTACATCCCCGCCGCCTGGCGTGCGCTGTTGACCCGCATGACGGCGATCGACCCGGCGGAGCGACCGGATGCCGCCTCCCTCGGGGCCGAGTTCCGCTCGCTCCCGAACGAATCGGTGCCGCCCGTCCCGCTCGACGAACCGTCGCCGGAGCCGCCGGACGCCCTCACCCGCACGCGGGTGCTGGCCTCGGATCCACCGCACCCGCGAGCGACCCGGGGCTGCCCGCGCTGCCCGCGCCCCTGGACCAGCACGTCGACGACCTCTGGAAGGAACTGGGCCCGTGAGTCTCCGCCGAACCGCCACGACGACGATCGCGCTCGCCGCGGTGCTCGCGCTCGCCGGATGCACGCCGCCGGCCGCCGAACCGACCGCGTGGCAGGGCGTGGTGCAGACTCTCGCGTCGCAGGCGTCGGGCGGCGATTACGCGTCGGCGTCGGCGACGCTCGATCAGCTCGACGCCGACGTGACGGCGCAGCGCGACGCCGGGAGCCTCTCCGCCGCGGAGGCCGAGGCGATCCTCGCCCGCATCGCCGTCGTCCGCGCCGATCTGTCCTCGCTCCTGCCCGCTCCGGAGCCGATCGCCGAGAGCACGCCCGAGCCGACGACCGAGAGCACCACCCCGGTCGTCGAGGACACGCCCGAGCCCACACAGAGCACCGTGGGGGACGACGATGCCTCCGATGACGAACCGACATCTCCCGACGAACCGACGACACCCGACGAACGGGGCGGAAAGGGGCCGGGGAACTCCGGTCCCGGCAAGGGCGGTCCCGGCCAGGACCGCCCCGGTGGCCCGGGCAAGAAGGACGGATGACCGGCGCGCGCCCCACCCCCTCCGGGCCATGCGAGGATTACCCGGTGCCGCGCCGAGTGACCGCTGAACTCGACCTCGATCTGGGGTCCTCCGTCGACCTCATCTTCCAGATCACCGCCGCTCAGGGCGTCCCGCTCGCGAGCGAGCAACTGACTTTCTCGCGCGGCGATCGCGTGTACACCCCGACCGAGATCATCGACCAGTCCGGAAGCCGCCTGCACCGCCTCGCGGGAGAGCAGGGTCCGCTCTCGGTGCGCTACGAAGCGGTCGTCTCCGGCGCGTCGCCGACGGTGCACACGAGCGACCTCGAGACCATCACCTACCTGCGCCCGAGCCGCTACTGCCAGTCCGACGAGGTGTTCGCCCAGGCCCGCCGGCAGTTCCGCGGACTCGCCGGCGCCGACCTGATCGCGGCGGTCTCGACGTTCGTGGCCTCCAGCGTCACCTACACGCCCGGGCTCAGCCTCGGCACCGACAGCGCCGTCACGACCCTCATGACCGGACAGGGCGTCTGCCGCGACTACGCGCACGTCGTGATCGCGCTGCTGCGCGCGATGGACATGCCGGCGCGGTACGCCGCGTGCTACGCGCCGGGGCTCGTACCGATGGACTTCCACGCCGTCGCCGAGGCCTACCTCGACGGTGCCTGGTACGTCATCGACGCGACGCGGTTGTCCGATCGCCGATCGCTCGTCCGCATCGCCACCGGGCGCGACGCCGCCGATTGCGCCTTCCTCAGCTACCACGGCGGCTACGTCGGGCTCGAGCGCATGTACGTCGACGCGGTCCTGGAAGAACAGACCCCGGATGCCACCGGCCACGACGACCACGAAGCCCTGGTGCAGATCGGCTGAGGCGGGCGTGCCGCCCGCGCGGCCTAGAATTGCAGGGTTATGGATCCCGCAGCCCTCTCCGCCGCCCTGCTCGCCGTCATCGCCCCGCTCGCCGAGGCGCGACGCGAGGGTTCGTCGTCGGGGCTGACCGCCGCCGACCTACCGCTGGAGCGGCCGAAGAACCGCGATCACGGGGACTGGGCGTCCAACGCGGCGCTGAAGCTGTCGAAGGTCGTCGGCGCGAACCCGCGCGAGTTCGCGGCGGAGATCGCCGCGGGCCTCGAGGGCGTCGCCGGCATCGCGAGCGTCGAGGTCGCCGGCCCGGGCTTCATCAACATCCGACTGGATGCCGCCGCCGCCGGCGCCCTGGCGAAGACGATCGTCGAGCAGGGGGCGGCGTTCGGATCGAACGACTCCCAGCGCGGCAACACGATCAACCTCGAGTTCGTCAGTGCCAACCCCACCGGTCCGTTGCACATCGGCCACACGCGGTGGGCCGCCCTCGGCGACGCGATCGCCCGGGTGCTGCTCGCCAGCGGAGCCACACTCGTGCGCGAGTTCTACATCAACGACGCCGGCGCCCAGATGGAGCGCTTCGGTCGCTCGGTCGTGGCGGCCCTGCACGGCGAGCCGACCCCCGAGGACGGCTACGGCGGCGCGTACATCGGGGCGCTCGCGGAGCGGGTCGCCGCCGCTCAGCCCGGCATCCGCGACCTCGACCGGGCCGAGCAGATCACCGCGGCCACCGAGCTGGCCTACGGGTTCCAGCTGGGCGAGATCCAGGCCTCGCTCGAGCGGTTCAACGTGCACTTCGACGTGTGGTTCTCGGAGCGGACGCTCCACGCGCGCGTCGACGGTCAGCCGAGCCTCGTCGACGAGGCCGTCGACCGCTTGCGCGCGCAGGGACACGTCTTCGACGACGAGGGCGCTGTGTGGGTCCGCACCACGGATTTCGGCGACGACAAGGACCGCGTCATCCGTCGTTCCAACGGCGAGTACACGTACTTCGCCGCGGATGCCGCGTACTACCTCAACAAGGGCGATCGCGGCTTCGCGCACAAGATCTACCTGCTCGGTGCCGACCATCACGGCTACGTGCACCGCTTGAAGGCGCTCGCGGGCGCGGCCGGCGACGACCCCGAGAAGGACATCGAGGTGCTCATCGGGCAGCTCGTGTCGATCAACGGCGCCAAGCTGTCCAAGCGCGCGGGCAACATCATCGAGCTCGACGACCTGCAGGAGTGGCTCGGCACCGACGCGCTGCGGTACTCCCTCGCGCGGTACCCGGCCGATTCGCCGCTGACGCTCGACCCCGAGATCCTGCAGAAGCGCACGAACGACAACCCCGTCTTCTACGTGCAATACGCCCACGCGCGCACGCACAACGTCGCTCGCAACGCCGCCGATTCGGGTGTCGACCGCTCCGAGTTCGCCCCCGAGCTGCTCGAGCACGAGACCGAGTCCGCCCTGCTGGGCGCGCTGCAGGAGTACCCGCGCGTCGTCGCGTACGCCGCAGAGGTGCGCGAGCCCCACCGCGTGGCCCGCTACCTCGAGGAGCTCGCGGGGCTCTATCACCGTTGGTACGACAACTGCCGCGTCATCCCGCTCGGCGACGCCCCGATCGAGTCCGTGCACCGCACGCGCCTGTGGCTGAACGACGCGACCGGTCAGGTGCTGCGCAACGGCCTCACGCTGCTCGGCGTCGGCGCCCCGGAGCGCATGTAGTCATGACGGATGCCACGCGGCCCCGCCGCCGGACCGGCCGGACGATCGCGATCGTCGCGGTGATCGTGGTGGTGGTCGCGGGTCTTCTCGTGGCCGCCGAGGCGATTGCGCGCTCGGCCGTGGCGAGCACGGTGCGCTCGCTCGTCGTGCAGAAGGTGGGTCTGCCCGCCGATCAGCCGGTCGACGTCGAGGTGCCGGGCATCGTCCTGCCGCAGCTGATCTCGGGCCGACTGGACGAGGTCGGGGTGTCGGCGGACGACGCCGCGATCGGGTCGCTCACCGGTGACGTCCGTGTGCGGTTGCAGGGCGTTCCGGTCGCCGGGGGCGCGGCCGCATCGGGCGGTTCGGCTTCGGTGCGCCTGGATCCCGCGCAGCTGCGGGCGCTGCTGTCGCAGATCCCCGATTTCCCGTCGGACACGGTCGGCACCGCGGCGCCCGACGTCACCCTCTCGACGCAGTTCTCGGTCTTCGGCGTCCCCATCCCGGTCGGGATCTCCCTGACCCCGGGCGCAGCCGACGGCGACCTCACACTCACGCCGTCCTCGTTCGAGCTCGGCGGCAACCGCGTGGATGCCGAGACTCTCCGCGGTCAGTTGGGCGGCGTCGCCGACGGGGCTCTGCGGACGTGGAACCTGTGCATCGCCGATCGCCTTCCCGCCGGGCTGACGCTCGACTCGGTCACCGTGCAGGGCGACGACCTCGTGGCGATGTTCGCCATCGACGGTGGCCTGCTCGACGACCCCGCGCTGCAGCAGAACGGCACGTGCGGCTGAGCCGCGCTCAGACCGACGCGCGCAGCAGACCCGCCTCGATCAGCGATTCCAGGGCCCGATCGGTGACCTCTCCGGGATCGGGGCACGCGAACGCGGCGTCGACGGCCGCGACGAGCTCGTCGCGCCGCACACCGGAGGCCGTGCGCCACAGGGTGGGCGCGACTCCCGCGAGCACCCGCAGCGTCCCGCTGCCGTCGGCGTGACCGGACAGCACCGCGAGTCGGTCGTCGGGCAGTGCGCACCAGTCGACGGCGTCCGCGCGCTGGTACCGAGTTCCGTCCCCAGGGGATCCCGGGGCGGGGTCGGCGAGCCGGAGC
>NZ_CAKKMM010000239.1:0-6090 GCF_918698205.1 Microbacterium sp. Bi128
AAGTACACCTGCAAGAACATGTTCTCGCCCTGCACTGGCAGCAACGTGCAGTACATGATCGAGAAGTGGGCGGGTTTTGAAGTTCAAGGTTGGAGGTTTCCTGGCAACTCCTATGATCCCGACAACGTATTTACTACGAGCCAAAAAGGCCTTTACGGGACATTCGTGGGTTATTTCGCCGATCCAGGCGTATTTACGGGTGGTTCGTCCACCCCAACCGGAAATATTAAAATTCTCGGTCTCATTAAATAACAACTGATTCATTTCTAAAGGGGTGGAAGAATTGAAAGCTCGCCTACTGGGAGGCATCGCTGCACTCGTTGTGGCCATAATCGGAACAGTTCTGCTTGTGTCCTACGTCCAAGGCGCCGATCGGCGCGCCCTGGCAAACACCGAAACCGCTGAGGTCTATGTGGTTCAAAAAGAAATTGCGGCCGGAACCTCCGCGGCAAACTTCGGTGATTCGGTAGTCAAAAAATCTGTACCCAAGTCAGCGGTGGCGAGCGGCAGCGTCACCACCTTGGCTGAGCTCGGCCAGCAGGTCTCCGCCGTCGGACTGGTCCCTGGCGAACAGCTCCTGAGCACCCGCATGGTGGACCCGGCACAGTTGGTCGGCGCGGGCCGCGCGGCCGTCCCCAGCGGACTGCAGGAAGTCACCGTTAAGCTGACCCTCGACAGAATCGTCGGTGGCAGCCTGAAGGCAGGCGAGACCGTCGGCGTGATTCTGTCCTATGCGGCTAACGACAAGCTGAACCTCCCGGACCAGTCTCAGTTGGTGTTCCATAAGGTGCTGGTGACGGCGGTCCAGAACTCCTTGGGCGCCGTGGCACAGGATCAGTCAACAACGACGACGGAAACCACTTCCGACGGCGCCCTCGGTTCCAAGTCAAGCGCCGCGCAGGCGAACGGAGGATACCTCGTCACTTTGGCTCGGCCCTCGATCGACGTAGAGAAGATCGTTCACGCCATCGAGTTCGGCAAGGTGTACCTCAGCAAGGAATCGGCAAGCTCGACGACGACTAACAGCGTCGTCATGGAACGCATCAGGGTCTTCCAATGAGCCGCTTCGTATTGATCACGCCCAGCGTCGACTTCGAACGAAAGGTCCGCTCGGCCACGGCCGGCATGAGCGGCAGCCTGCAATGGTTCCAGGCAGACTACCTCCCGGAAGGCCCGGACGAATTTCTGAGCAAGCTGCTGGGAGAACAGCCGGAAGTCCTCATCTTGGGCCCGGGCCTGGACATAGACGACACTCTGAAGCACGCAGCACTGCTGGACCTGCAGTATCCGGAGATCAGCGTCCTCCTGGCTGCGGAGCAGACCCCGGAGCTCATCCTGGCCGCGATGCGTTCGGGAGTGCGGGACATCCTGTCCCCCACGGCCGATATCCACGGCATCCGGGCGATGGTCGAGCGTTCCAGCCTGGCCGCAGCCGGCCGTCGGAGGGGACTGAACCCACGCGCCACAGAGTCTCCAGCTGGAAGTTCCGGAGGTCGGGTCATCGCCGTCATGTCTCCGAAGGGCGGCGTGGGCAAGACCACCATCGCGACCAACATCGCGGTTGGACTGGGAAAGGTGGTGCCAATGGGGGTTGTCATCGTCGACCTGGACCTGCAGTTCGGGGATGTCGCCAGCGGCCTGCTGCTGGACCCGGAACATACGATCACGGACGCTGTTACCGGTGCGGCCAGCCAAGACTCCATGGTACTCAAGACGTACCTGGCATTGCACTCGGCCGGCATCTATGCGTTGTGTGGGCCGAAGAATCCCGTGGAATCGGAGATGATTACCGCCGCACATGTCACCAACCTGCTGAAGCAGTTGCGGCATGAGTTCCAGTACGTGGTCATCGACACCGCTCCAGGACTCGGCGAGCATGTCCTTGCCGCTCTGGAGCAGGCAACGGATGCTGTCTGGGTGTGCGGCATGGACGTGCCGAGCATCCGCGGACTCCGCACGGGTTTCCACATCCTCAACGAGCTCGGCCTCATGCCGGAAAGCCGGCACGTTGTGCTGAACATGGCTGACGGCAAGAGCGGGCTCACCGTCCCCGACGTGGAGGCAACGATCGGGGTGCCGGTCGACGTCGCCATACCGCGCTCCCGGACTCTGCCGTTTTCGACCAACAAGGGCGTTCCCATTCTCCAGGACGGCCGCCGGGACGTGGCAGCGAAAGGACTACGTCAACTCGTTGACCGTTTCCTACCGAATTGGCAGGACCGAACACATCGCAAGCTCCACCGAAGGGCGGTAGTCCAGTGAGTCTCACCAGGAGATTTGAACAATTGCGGCACGGCAGCCAGGATGGCGAGACGGCCACGCCGCCGGAGGCCCAAACGAGCCCGGGCGTCCCCTCGACCCTTGGCCGAATCCAGGAAGCCAAAGCCGCCGATGCTGCCAGTGCGGCACTCGTCGTCGAAGAAGTCGGTCCCAACGCCGGTATAGCCAGCGAGGCCCTCCGCGGGCTCAAAGAGCGCGCAAGCCAGGCCCTCTATGAGCGGCTCGGCTCCAGGATCTCGGACTCCTCGATGGATGAATCCGAGCTGCACCAGCACGTCAAGGATGAACTCAAGGAGGTCGTGGATGCGGAGCAGGTTCCACTCAGCTCTGCAGAACGGCAGCGGCTGACCCGCGAAATCATCGACGACGTTTTGGGTCACGGTCCGATCCAGCGTTTTCTCGACGATCCCGAGGTGACGGAAGTCATGGTCAACCGCCATGACTCCATCTACGTGGAGAAATATGGCCACCTGCAAAAAACAGATGCCAAGTTCAGTTCGGACGAAGCCCTCCGCCGGGTCATTGAACGGATCGTCTCCAGGGTAGGTCGACGGATCGATGAGTCCTCGCCCTTGGTTGATGCCCGCCTTGCCGATGGCTCGCGGGTAAACGCCATCATTCCGCCCCTGGCCGTCAACGGGCCATCGCTGACTATCCGAAAGTTTGCCCGCGAAGCCCTCACCGTGAACAAGCTCATCGAGTTCGGCAGCCTCTCCCCGGAAATGGCTGAACTCCTGCAGGCATGTGTCCTGGCACGAATGAACATCATCGTCTCGGGCGGTACCGGCACCGGCAAGACCACCCTGCTCAACGTCCTGTCGTCCTTCATCCCCGAGACAGACCGTATTGTGACCATCGAGGACGCCGTGGAGCTCCAGTTGCAGCAGGAGCATGTTGTGCGGCTGGAGAGTCGGCCGGCCAACATAGAGGGCCGCGGCGAGGTTTCCATTCGCGAACTCGTCCGCAACTCGCTCCGCATGCGGCCGGACCGTATCGTCGTCGGCGAGGTCCGTGGCGGCGAATCGTTGGACATGCTCCAGGCGATGAACACCGGCCATGACGGGTCTATCTCCACCGTTCACGCCAACTCACCTAGGGATGCAGTGGCCCGGTTGGAAACGCTGGTGCTGATGGCCGGGATGGACTTGCCGCTGCGGGCCATCCGCGAACAAGTCGCCTCCGCGGTGAACCTCATCGTCCACATTACGAGGCTCCGTGACGGCAGCCGCCGGGTCACGCATATCACCGAGGTGCAAGGCATGGAAGGCGATATTGTCACCCTCCAGGATGCCTTTGTCTTCGACTATTCCGCCGGTGTGGACGCCAATGGCAGGTTCCTCGGCAAGCCGGTGCCCACCGGCGTCCGTCCGCGGTTCACGGACAGGTTCGTGGAACTCGGCATTCAGATCTCGCCCGCCGTTTTCGGGACGCATCTTGGGAGCGTCCGATGATCCCCGACGATGCCTCCCCTGCGGTCATGGTTCTTGGCCTGGCGCTGGTCTACTTGGCCCTCGTTATCATTTTCTGGGTCATCCTGAAGTCTCGGAACGTCATTTCGGCGGACCGGCGCCGGCCGGACGGCGTCGCGCACCCTTCCACCCTGACAAAGCTGACTGACGCGACGCTGGGCGTGATCGACGCAAGGCTCAAGCCCCAGCCTTCGGGCATTCTGTCCCGACGCCGGCTGGACAGCGCCGGCCTCAAGAAGCAGCCCGCGGATTACTTGCTCCTGGCTGGCATCATTACGGTACTGGCGGGCGTCGTCGGATTTCTGCGGGGAGGCATGTTCCCCGCGATTCTCCTGATCATTGCAGCACCGATTGGGCTCGCCTTGATTTTGAATTTGCTCGTCTCGCGCCGCCAGGCAAAGTTTGATGATCAGGTTCCGGACACGCTCCGAATGCTCGCTGGCGGCATGCGTGCCGGTCATAGCCTGCTGCGTTCGCTCGACGCTGCGGGCCAGGAAAGTGACACCCCAATGGCTGACGAATTGAGCCGCGTCGTCAACGAGACTCGCATCGGCCGTGACCTCGGCGAATCGCTCCTTGACGTCGCGGACCGGACCAAGAACGAGGACTTCACTTGGATCGCCCAAGCCATAGAAATCCACCGTGAGGTCGGTGGAGATCTGGCCGAAGTACTAGACCACGTGGGTGAGACTATCCGCGACAGGAACCAGCTCAGGCGCCAAGTGAAGGCCCTCAGCGCCGAAGGACGAGTGTCCGCCTTGGTTTTGATCTCGCTGCCGATCCTTTTGTTTATCGCGCTGCAGTTCATCAATCCGATCTACGCCAAGACGTTTTCGTCGACAGTTCCCGGCTACTTCATGATTGCGGCCTCCGCCGTCATGCTCAGCCTCGGGGCTTTCTGGCTCAGCCGTCTCATCAAGCCGAAGTTCTGAGGAGGAACACATGCAACCCATCGCTATGGCCGCCGTGTTGGCCATCATTGCACCCGTCTCGGGCATGGTCTGGCTGGCCTTCACAGGAGACCGCAGCGGGCTGCGGAATATCCGAACTAACCTCGGAACGAAATCTGCGGGGACTCCCGCCGGGCGATCCGTGCCAGGCGAGCAGCTTGCAGCTCTCAGCAAGAAGCTGGCACCGGTTGGCTACGTGGCCTGGCTGGACAAGCAAATTGCCGGGGCCGGGCGGCCCAAGGACTGGCCGCTGGGGCGGCTGCTAATGGTCAAGCCGCTGGTGGCGCTGGCCGGCGCCGGCCTGGGCCTGGTTGGCTTCTTGGTCGAACCCTCGCCGCAGCGCATCCTCATCGCCCTTGCCTTCGTCGTCTTCCTCTACTTCGTCCCGGATCTTCTGATCCGGACAAAGGCGGAGAAGCGCCGCGAAGCGATCCGCCTTGAGCTGCCGAATGCCCTGGACCAGATGCTGATCTCCGTTCAGGCCGGACTTGGCTTTGAAGCGGCCATGGCGCGGAGTGCGCAGAACGGCACGGGCCCGCTTGCCTACGAATTCACCCGGACCTTGCAGGACATACAAGTGGGACGCAGCCGCAAGGATGCTTACCTGGCGTTCGCCGGGCGAGTCGATTCGCCGGACCTCCGCAGCTTCATTCGGGCAGTCGTCCAAGCCGACGCGTACGGCATCGCTATCGCCAAGGTCCTCAAGGCACAAGCCCAGGAATTGAGGACCAAGCGTCGCCAGAGTGCTGAGGAGCACGCCATGAAAATTCCCGTCAAGATCCTCTTCCCGCTGATCTTCTGCATCTTCCCCACGCTCTTCATCATCCTGATGGGGCCAGCCGTCATGGGCATCATCGCCGCGTTCTCCTAGGAGATCGCAGGCAGAACGCATCGGTGCGGTCTAACACCCACGCCTAAATGCACCGGACCCCCTTGGACCCCAGAGCTAAGGGGGTCCTTTCGTGTGCCACGCCGCTGAGGCTCGGAGCAGTTCGAGCGCAGATTATCCGCAGAAAATCCTCAGGAAATGTACAGGTAGGGAAGTCTTACCGCAGGATGTGGCAAGCAGCGTAACTTCCGCCGAATCGCGTTGCTAGCTTTCTGGCAGAGCTGGTGTCTGGCCAGCTTCCCTTCACTCGCTCAGGAGTCCTCAATGCTTGCTCTTTACACAAACCTCTCTGTCCGTCTCCGCAGCGATGAGAAAGGCGCAACCGCCGTTGAATACGGCATCATGGTCGCCCTCATCGCCGTCGTTATCATCGTTGCCGTGAGCCTGCTCGGCGGGTCCCTTACCGACATGTTCAAGAGCGTTAACTGTGGAATCACGACACCGGCGACGCCTAAGTGGAGCGGTACCGCGTGCACGGCTTAGCCTAAGCATCCACTCTCAG
>NZ_CAKKMM010000240.1:0-6046 GCF_918698205.1 Microbacterium sp. Bi128
CGCCAGAGGCGCCGCTTCCGCCGTGTAAGATTGTCTGTTGGAAGTGTGTCCGAGCGGCCTAAGGAGCATGGCTGGAATCCATGTAGGCGGGGTAACTCGCCTCGCAGGTTCAAATCCTGTCACTTCCGCCAAGTCGAGAACCCCGTCCACGCGAAAGCCTGGGTGGGGTTCTCGCGTTCGTGCCGTTCTGATGAGTCTGGAAGCTCAGCAGGGCGGGCCGGCGTGTCAGCGATCTCCGGCTATGCCTCGTTCGGTCGGATCGACAAACGCTCGATTTCGTCGGCTGACCAGTTCTCGTGCGGCTCCAGGTCCGGCACGGTAACAACATCGTCGAACAGATACGGGTCGACAACCTCAGGAGAGGCCATACCGGGTGCGGACCCGATCGACGAGCTCGGTCGAATCGATCTTTCCCGCAACGTAGGCGTCTGCGTCCGTCAGGGTCGCGCTGCTGATGCGTAGCCCTTCGATCTCGGCGCTGTGGACTGCCGCTTCGACGTGCTTCGCCCGCACTTCGGTGGTCTTCATCTCAGCTCCCGTCCGCTCCTTTCAGCCTACGGGCCATGGTGGACTGCTCGGCAGAGCCGCAGGCGCTTGCCGTTTGATCAGCGGCTCCTCGCGAGCCAGTCCAATAGCCATTGCGTGACTTCCCTGATAGACGATCCTCACCCCGACGGGTGGGGCTCATCGTCGCTTCGAGAGCCCCTCTCGCAACCCATCGAGAACGAGGTGCTTCGCTCACGAGGGGCGAGAACGGGCGCCTCAGCCGACGGACTCGGGCACCTCGACCACCGGGGCACCCGATCGCCGCGCGAGCGAGCGGGGGAGGACGACGGCCACGAGGCGACGCGCCGGTGTCGCCTTCGCGCGGAGCCCCGTCCGCACGCGTGCGACGGCGTCGGCCAGGGCGGGACCCCGGTCCGGGTCGACCGTCTGCTCGGCGTAGATCGCGTGTTCGAGGGCGTCCCGCAGCAGCCGTACGTCGTCCGCGCCCACCCCGTGCGCGTCGACGAGACGCGCGGCGAACGCGCGCGGCGACTCCGCGTCGGGCGAGGGGATGCCGAGATCCACCGCATCCGCCCGGATTTCCGTCCACGCCGCGGCCGCGTCACCGCCGAGGATGAGCCGCGCCCGCGAACGGCGTCGACCGGCGCGGACGACGGCGGGCGCCGCGACGAGGAGGAGCAGCACCACGCCGGCGACGGTGAGCAGCACGCCGACGGGGCTCTGCCCGTTGACCGCGCCGGCCCCGGAGGCGGCGGATCCCGAGCCGTCCTGGTCGCCGAGCTGTGGAGCCGGGGCGCGAGTGGCGCCGGGGGTCGCGGCATCCTGCTGCTCGGGGGTGTCCGCCGGGTTCGTCGACCCGCCGGTCGTGCTGGAGGCGAAGTTCGTGGGGACGCCGAGGCTGTTGGTCGGTTCGAAGGGCACCCAGCCGATGCCTCGGAAGTAGACCTCGGGCCACGCGTGCAGCTGGCGGGAGGTGACGGTGAACTCCGTCTGGCCCTGCTCGACGCTGCCCACCCGTGTCCCGGGCAGGTAGCCCACGACGATGCGCGAGGGCATGTCGAGCGTGCGGGCCATGACGGCGAACGCCGAGGCGAAGTGGACGCAGTAGCCGGTGCGTTCCTGCAGGAAGCGGGCCACGGCATCCATACCCGCCCCGTCGAACCCCGCCTCCACGGGCGCGTCGAGCGAGTAGAGGAATTCGCTGCTGCGGAACCAGGACTGTAGCGCGACGAGCGCGTCGTAGGGCGACTGTGCGCCCGCCGTGACCGAGCGTGCCGTGTCGCCGATGATCGCCGGCACATCCGGCGGAAGGGAGCGCACGGCGTCGGGCAGTTCGTCGCTCCCGACGGGCCGCGAGCGGATCTGCTCGAGCGTCGGTCGCGGCACGACCGCCTCGGCCTGGTACTTCTGATCGCGCGAGGATCCCGCACGCGACACGATCGTGCGGTTGTCGGGAAGGCCGAGCCACTCGCCCTCCAGCCCGGTCACCGTCGAGGCGGGATAGGGAATGGGCAGCCAGGGGCTGTCGAGCTCGCCGACGGTGATCGTCGTGGTCCAGTCGGCCAGGGTGACGTCGCCGTCCACCTGCACCGGATCGAACACGGGCCCGTCGCCGGGGACCGTGACGGTGTCTCCCGTGTCCGGCTCCCATACGGTCCCGTCGAACCGCGACAGCGTGACCGCCCGCAGGTACGGCGGTGTCGGTGCCGTCGTGGTGAACGACAACACGTCGACCTCTCTCGGTTGGCGCAGGTCGCTTCCCAGCTCGAGGTTGGGATTGATCGTCGTCCCGAACCCGGCACCGCTCCCCGAGGCGAAGCGCAGTCCGGGCTGGGGGAGGAGGGGCACGGCCACGACCGTCACGACCACGGCGACGGCCGCGATCCCGATCGCCGTGGACGAAGCCCCCCACACGCGCGGTCCGAGAAGGCGGCCGGAGGACCCGACCGCGCGCGTGCGCGAGCGGGTGTCCATGCGGAGCAGGAAGAGCACGGCGGCGGCCAGCGCGAGCACCGCGGGCACGTTGACGTCGGCGGGGATGGCGATGGTCGGGATGAGCGACACGGCCACCAGACCGACACCGGCCAGGAGCGGCATCCGTGCCGTGAGGACGACATGGTCCAGGACGATCGCCAGACCCGCGATCGCGCTCACGAGGACGAAGGACAATCCCGTGCCCGGGACGACCGGCGCGACCCCGAGGCGGATCTCCTCGGATGCCGCGGCGAACAGCCCCGGAACCGAGGCGATCGTGGCGGGGGTGGGGATGACGCCGAGCAGGGCCGTGGAGCGACCGAACATCGCGGTGAGCAGGACCACCGCGACCACGACCTCCAGGACGGTCGCCGTGATGGCGGGAAGGGCGAAGAAACGCATCGCCAGCCCGGAAGCGAGCACTGCGGCCGCCGCGGTGAGCGCGCCCGCCGTCCAGGTGCCCGGCGCGATCACGGAGAACACCGGGAGTAGTGCGGCGACGATCCCCGCGAAGACGCCGAGCGACAGCAGCGCCGTGTCCCGGAAGCGGCGTGCCGGGCGCAGCATCGGCGCGTCAGCCCGCGACACCGACGGCCTCCGATCGCGTCGTTTCGTCCCACGCCCGGGCGACGTCGCCGCCGGGGGGCAGCGCGGTCGCGTGCCAGCCCGCCGACCTCGCCGCCTCGAGATCAGCGGTGTCGGACACCGAGATCAGCACGGGCAGGGCCGAGCGCTGAGCCCCGGAGCGCAGGGCGAGGACGTCATCGAGCTGCAGCCGACCGGTGATCACGACGAGGGGGCCGAGCATCGCGGCCGCCGAGGCGGGGAGGACACGTCGCGTCGATGCGTCGGCGCGCGCGCGGAGGGTCGCGAAGGATGCCGCGACAGCCCGGGCCTCGGCATCCTCCCCGCCTTCGACGGGCTCGGCGAGCAGCTCGCCATCGCTGTCGACCACGTCGACGGTGTAGCCCTCGTGCACGAGGCGTGCCACCGCCGAGACGCACGCCGAGACCGCCGTCTCGAACGCCGGATCGCCGCCCGGCGCGTCGGCGGCTCTCGGGGACCAGCGGGAGAGCGCGCGGTCGAGCACGACCGTCGCCGCGGGGCTGGACTCCTGCTCCTCCTGCCGGACCATGAGCGTGTCGCGGTGCGCGGTCGCGCGCCAGTGGATGCGGCGCATCGAGTCGCCCGGAGCGTAAGGGCGGGCGACGAGGTTGTCGGCGCCCTGGCCCAGCTGCAGCGCAGCACTCTGGCGCGTTCCTCCGGCCTCGCCCGGCGTCTGGGGGAGTGCGCCGAGCTCGACGATCGTCGGTGCGACGGTGACGGGGGTGGCGAGACCGACGCGGAAGCGCCGGCGGATCAGGCCGAACGGATCGGTCGTGGACACCCGCAGGGGGCCGAGGGTGTACGTCCCGCGCACCACCCCGATCGCCTCGTACCGCACGCGGACCGGGGATCCCGCTCGCCTCAGGGTCGACGCGGTGGCGGGGAAGGCGCCCTCGGCCCGGCCGTCCAGGCCCGCGGGTACCGCGTCCGACCATCTCCCCGGGAGCGTGGGGAGGGGAGTACGCACCCGTACGGACACCTGCACCTCGGCGATGCCGCCCACCTCGGCCACCTCGGGCGACACCGTCCGCACGACGTCGCCGGTGGCGCGGACGACGAGCGTGCTGACAGCGGCGCACACGACGAGCACCAGCATGAGCACCCCGAAGTACATCAACTCGGGGATCGCGGCGCGCTGAGCCACGACGAGGGCGATCACCGCGAGGGCCAGCGCCCCCGTGCCGCGCAACGTCAGCGGCCAGCGGTCCTTCACGGTGTGCTCACGCGCGCTGGGCCAGCGGCACCCGCACGCTCGCGGCGATCCGCTCGAGGGCGTCGGCGACCACCACGGCCCCCGCGCGTCCGCCCGCCGCCGAGCGGTTCGCGATGAGGCGGTGGGCGAAGACGGGCGCGAGCAGAGCGGTGAGGTCGTCGGGGATGACGTAGGCCCGCCCGTCCAGGGCCGCGCGCACCTTGGCCGCGCGCACGAGCTGCAGGGTGGCGCGCGGGCTCGCGCCGAGCCGGATGTCGGGGTGGCTGCGGGTGGCCTGCGCGAGGGCGACGGCGTAGTCCTCGAGCGCGGGGGCCACGTGCACGCCGCGCGCCCAGGCGATCATCGCGGTCACCTGACGCGCGGTGACGACCGGGACGAGGGCGTCGAGCGGGTTCACCGTGTCGCGCTGGCGCAGCATCAGCGCTTCGGCGGCGGGGTCGGGGTATCCCATCGAGATACGCAGCAGGAAGCGGTCGCGCTGCGCCTCGGGGAGGGCGTACGTGCCCTCCATCTCGAACGGGTTCTGCGTCGCGACGACGAGGAACGGCGAGGGCAGCACGTGGGTGCGTCCGTCGACCGTGACCTGCCGCTCCTCCATCGCCTCGAGCAGCGACGACTGCGTCTTGGGTGAGGAGCGGTTGATCTCGTCGGCGATGACGATGTGCGCGAACACCGCGCCGGGGGTGAACTCGAATTGGCGCTGCACCGGATTGAACACCGACACACCCGTGATGTCGCCGGGCAGGAGGTCGGGAGTGAACTGGATACGGCGCACGTCGGCGTCGACCGTGGCGGCGAGAGCGCGAGCCAGGACCGTCTTGCCCACGCCGGGCACGTCCTCGATGAGCAGGTGGCCTTCGGCGAGCAGCGCGATGAGGGCGCTACGCACGGCGTCGGGCTTGCCGTCGATGACCCGGGAGATGGATGCCACGATGTCGTGCGTCAGTCGAGCGAAAGACCCACTGGTCAGGGGTTCGTCGATCCCCGCCCGACCGGGCTCGGTGGCGGGCCGACGCGAGCGCGTGGTCGTCCCGGGCAAGACCGTCTCGTCCATGGCATCCCTCGTGTCGCGGTGCGGCCCACGAGCATCACGGCCGCCGTGACCTGATCGTAACCTGCGGCGGCGGGGCGGGGGCCGGATCCCGGCACCTGCTCAGGCACGGGGACGGGCCCGTCGGCCCTAGGATCGGGCATCGTCGCCCGACCCGAGGAGAACGCCATGATTTCACCCGCTGCCGTGCTGGCCGTCGACATCGGCGGCACGAAGGTGGATGCCGCCGTCGTCACGTCCGACGGCACCGTGCTGCGTGCGAGTGTCGCCCGACGCGAGACCGGCCGCGGGAACGACCGTGCGACGATCGCGGCGAACATCCGCGCCGCCGCGGAGGAAGCCCTCGCCGCCGTCCCGGAGGTGCGCGTCGGGGCGATCGGGGTCGGCAGCGCCGGGCCGGTCGATCTGCCGAGCCGGTCGGTCTCGCCGCTGAACCTCCCGCAGGCGGCGGGGCTCACGGTCGACGAGGTGCTCGGCGGTCTCGTCGACGGACCGCTCACGCTCGCCCTCGACGGCACGTGCATCGCCCTGGCGGAGCACTGGCGCGGTGCCCTCGTCGGCTGCGACAACGCGATGGCGATCGTCGTGTCCACCGGCGTCGGCGGCGGCTTCGTCCTCGGCGGGCGCCCGATCACCGGGGCCAGCGGGAACGCCGGACACCTCGGCCAGACCTTCGTGCGCACCGTCGGCGACGA
>NZ_CAKKMM010000241.1:0-6040 GCF_918698205.1 Microbacterium sp. Bi128
GGCTGCCGCCAAGACGGCCACTCCGGTGCCGGCCCCGCTCACTGTGGAGCCGGACCCGGTCACCGCGCCGGCCGATACGCCGAAGCCACGGGCGGTCACGCAGTCGGCCACGACGGCAGTGACAACAGAACCCTCAGCGACGCCCTCAGCGACGCCCGGCGGCTAGCCGCCGCCGCGCCGCAGGGCGTTGTTCCGGCGTCATGTCCGGGAGGCACACCCATACCCGCAGGCCCCGGTGCCGAATAATGGAGTGACCAGTTCAGATTCCCTGCTCCGGACCATCGACATCGCAAGGACGCGCCCCATGACAGCTCTGCACTCCATTCCCCTGACCCTCATCGACGGGACCGAGACCGATTTTGGCCGATTCAAGGGCGAGGTGGTTCTGGTGGTCAACGTGGCGTCCCAGTGCGGTTTCACGCCCCAGTACGCTGGACTCGAGGCGCTGCACAACAAGTTCCGGGGCCAGGGCTTCCAGGTCCTCGGCGTCCCCTGCAACCAGTTCGCCGGGCAGGAGCCCGGCGGCGAGGCCGAGATTGCCGAGTTCTGCGAGCGCAATTTCGGGGTGACCTTCCCGCTGACGGTCAAGGCCAACGTCCGGGGAAAGAACCAGCACCCGCTCTACGCCGAGCTCACCAAATTCAAGACGGGAATCCTGCCCGGCCTGGTGAAGTGGAACTTCGAGAAGTTCCTCGTGAACCGCGACGGCGAGGTCATCGCCCGCTTTGCGCCCACCGTTGAGCCTGACGCGCCGGAGATCATCGAGGCTGTTCAGTCCGCCCTCGACTGACCCGACCGGCCCCGGGGTCCAGAGGAACTCAGCCCTATCCCTAAGCATGCTTAGCGCCTAGACTGGCCGGACCCTCCAACATTCCGGGCTTCCCCGCGGCGCAAGCAACTCTGGCAGCCGTCGGCAGAATGGCCGGGTGTTCCTGTGGAGGGCGCATCAAAGAACTTCGTGAATCACACCAGGGCGCCCACCACGGGGCCCGTGAAAGCAGGAGGAAATAGATGACAGGGAACAAAGCCGTTGCCTACAAGGGGCCTGGCAAGGTCGAACTGATCGACATTGACTACCCCACCTTCGAACTCAAGGACGGCCCGGGGGTCAACCCCGCCAACGTGGGCCGGCAGGTGCGCCACGGCGTAATCCTCAAAACCGTGGCCACGAATATTTGCGGTTCGGACCAGCACATGGTCCGGGGGCGCACCACGGCTCCCGCCGACCTGGTGCTCGGGCACGAGATCACCGGAGAAGTGGTGGAAGTGGGTCCGGATGTTGAATTCATCAAAGTGGGGGACATCTGTTCCGTCCCGTTCAATATCGCCTGCGGGCGCTGCCGGAACTGCAAGGAACGCAAGACGGGGATCTGTCTGAACGTCAACCCCGACCGCCCGGGCAGCGCCTATGGCTATGTGGACATGGGCGGCTGGGTAGGCGGCCAGGCCAACTACGTCCTGGTGCCGTATGCCGATTGGAACCTGTTGAAGTTCCCGGACAAAGACCAGGCCCTCGAAAAGATGATGGACCTGACGATGCTCTCGGACATCTTCCCGACCGGATTCCATGGTGCGGTCACCGCAGGCGTCGGCGTCGGTTCCACCGTCTACGTGGCAGGCGCAGGGCCCGTGGGCCTGGCCGCGGCGACCAGTGCCCAGCTCCTGGGTGCTGCCGTCGTGATTGTGGGTGACATGAACGCGGACCGCCTGGCGCAGGCGCGCAGCTTCGGCTGCGAGACCATCGACCTGAGTAAGGGCGGCCCGGCCGAGCAGATCGAGCAACTCCTGGGCGTCCCGGAAGTCGATTGCGGCGTGGATGCCGTGGGATTTGAGGCCAAGGGGCACGGGGCCGGAGCCCACGAGGCCCCCGCCACCGTCCTGAACTCGCTGATGGAGGTAACGGCCGCCGGCGGTGCCCTGGGCATCCCCGGGCTCTACGTCACCGGGGACCCGGGCGGCGTGGACGAGGCCGCGAAGAAGGGTTCGCTCTCGCTCAGCCTCGGAACGGGCTGGGCAAAGTCACTCAGCTTCACCACGGGACAGTGTCCGGTCATGAAGTACAACCGGCAGCTGATGATGGCCATCCTGCATGACAGGGTGCATATCGCCAAGAACGTCAACGCGAAGGCGATTACCCTGGAGGACGCGCCGAAGGGCTACGCGGAATTCGACGCCGGCGCGGCGACGAAGTTCGTGCTTAACCCGAACGGCTACCTGAGCTAGCGGAAACCGTGAACCCGGCGGCACTGTCCGTCCCGCCCCGAAGCCCCGGGGTTTCGGGAGTGCCGCCGGGCGTCCCCGCCCCCGTATATGCCGGAAAGGGCATGTGAGGGCACGCCACCTGTTAACGCTTATTTTTCCAATATGCCTGTCCCAGTTTTTACATTGTTTGCCCAATGTCTGGTTGGATAGTTCTTACTGAGAGGGACCCTGGAAGCACCGCTTCCACCCAACCAAGAAGGCAGCAATGGAGCGCATCGAGGCCGAACACCCCCGGCCACGTCATTTCCTACTTCACCTGAGCGACCCCCACCTGCTGGGGGGTCCGCAACCCTTGCACGGCGTCGTGGACAGCGAAGCCCTGCTCAGGCAACTCTTCGAGGAGGTCCACGCCTCCGGGGCCCGCCCCGAAGCCGTAATCTTCACGGGCGACCTGGCTGACCTGGGCGAACCCGAGGCGTATGCCAAGCTCCGCGCCATCGTGGATCCGGCGTGCGAGGCCCTGGGGGCCAAGGTCATCTGGGCGATGGGCAACCACGACGACCGGGCGAATTTCCGGGCCGGGCTCCTGGACCAGGCCGACAATGACGCGCCCGTGGACCACAGCTACTTCGTCAACGGGCTGCGCATCATCACCCTGGACACCTCCGTGCCCGGCTTCCACCATGGTGAATTGAGCCACGACCAGCTGGACTGGCTCGCTGCTGAACTGGCCACCCCGGCCCCGGACGGGACCATCCTTGCCCTGCACCACCCGCCGGTACCGTCCGTGCTGGACCTTGCCGTGCTCGTGGAGCTCCGGGGCCAGCCGGCGCTCGCCGGCGTCCTGCGCAACTCCGATGTCCGCGCCATCCTGGGCGGCCACCTGCACTACTCGACCACCGCAACGTTCGCGGGCATCCCTGTGTCCGTGGCTTCAGCCACCTGCTACACGCAGGATCTGAACGTCCCGGTCGGCGGCACCCGAGGCCGCGACGGCGGGCAGGCGTTCAACCTGGTCCACGTCTACGAACACACGATCGTGCACTCCGTGGTGCTGCTCGGCGACACCCCGGCGGTGGGGGAGCTGGTCTCGCCGGAGGAAGTCCAGCGCCGGCTCGCGGCCGCAGGGATCCATATCCCTGGGAAGGCCAAGCTCGAGGCCCCGTCCCGGACGTCGGCGCACCGCAGGTACACCACCCTGAACTGATTCACTCCCCGGCCGACGCGGCGCCCGTTTTGGTCACGGTCCGTTACTTCTCCCAGGGCGCCTTGATGGGGTAGTACTTCTCCAGGAAGTCCGTGACCAGTTCGGCCCGCTCTTCCGCCGGGACCTCGGGGAAGCTGCCGTCGTTGAGGCAGAAGAAGTCCATGTTCCGCTTGGCCAGGAGCTTGGGCAGGTAGTTCAGGCCGGCCCGCGCCGTGGTGTCCACATACCTCACCTTGGCAGCTGTCTGGGTCACGGCCCGGCCCGTGAGCAGCGCGTAGTAGTGGTAGAACGAGTTGGTCACGGAGATGTTGTCCGCTGCCCGGAAGGTACTCGCGGCGGTCTTGGCAAACTCGGCCGGGAACTCCTGCTCCATCTGCTCGACCACGCTGCGCCGCAACGGGGCCGCCGTGTGCTCCAGGTGCCGGGTGGTGATGCGGCCGAAGCGGTTCCAGAGCAGCTTGCGGTTCACGCGGGCGGCGTTCTCAAAGCCGCTGCGTTCGGCGTCGTTGTCGCCCAGGCCGATCCGGGTCTCGGCCTCGATGAACTTCGTGATGCCGCCCGGGGTGAAGAACATGTCCGGGCCCACGGCGCGGCCGAAGAACATGTCGTCGTTCGAATACAGGAAGTGCTCGGAGAGCCCCTCGATGTGGTGCAGCTGACACTCCACGGCCTGCGAATTGTGCGTGGGCAGAACCGACGTGTCGGCGAAAAACTCTTCGCTCCGGACGATCGTCACACTCGGGTGGTCGGCCAGCCATGACGGCGCGGGGGAGTCCGTGGCGATGAAGATCCGGCGGATCCACGGCGCAAACATGTACACCGAGCGCAGGGCGTACTTGAGCTCATCGATCTGGCGGAAGCGGGCCTCGTGGTCATCGCCCTCGCCCACCACCACGCCGGCCATGCGGGCGCGGCGGGCCGCGATGTACTCGGGGGAGCTGCCGTCAACCCATGAGAAGACCAGGTCGACGTCGAAGCTGATGTCGCTGGCGTGGTCCGCGAACATGTTCTCGATGGTGGGCCACGTGTGGCCGTAGCGTTCCACCGTGCCGCGCACTGCATCCTGGGCCAGCATGGTGCGGCGCGTCAGGGAGTTCTCGATCGGCAGGATCAGCTGATCGCCTTCGAAGCTCCACAGCTCCAGCTGGACGCCGGCGGAAGCCCCGAATTCAAAACCGCCTTCGGGTTCGACCCTGGGCCGGTAAAGCCGGAAGATCCGGGCCTGGCGGTTCGGCGACAGCTCGCCGTCGGCCACCAGCACGGACGACTTCTTCTTTGCATCCACGCTCATGGAATACATCGGCTCGTCGCGGCACGCCTCCACGAGGGCGTCGCGGAGTTCCTTGCGGTCTTTCCAGTCGACGGCGACCACAGGGCGGTGGTTGTTGCCGCGGACCAGCAGGTAGCCGATACCGGCGCCGGCCAGGACAGAACGCAGGAACATCAGGTCCTCGACCATGGCCTGGTACGGCGTGCGGTTTTCGTTGATCAGCGCATAGCGGCCGCGGTGGCGGACAACATCGGAGCGGGTCCGGAATCTGGCGACTGCGGCCGCCGACGTGACCTCGGCGTGGGCGTCCACAGATGCCTGGCTGCCATAGTAAATCTCGTCTTGGATCGCTGCTTCGGTAATGTCTGAGCTCCCGCTTCTTTGAGTGCGTTGGTGTCTACTTGCATGATAACGCGGGCCTCAAAATTGCCGCGGAAAACCGGCCGCCGCGCGGCGTGCGTGACGACGAAATGTGACGGACCGTAACGGTGAAGCGTAACGGCGGAGCAGGGCCTCAGCCGGTGACGACGGCCCGCCAGTGGTGCAGGAAGGCGGCACCGGCGTCGTCGTGGATCACGTCTTCGCCGAGCCCCAGATCGGCGGCGGTGAGGACATCGTAGGGTTTGACCGGGATGCCGTCCGCGGGCCGGACGTCGACGTGCTTCACGGCGTGGTCGTTGTGGTGCAGCCAGTCGGCCATGGCGTAGTCCGTGCGGGAATCGCCCACCGTGCGCCAGGCCTGCGGCGTGATCCCCTGCGCGGCCAGGAACTCCACGGCCCGGCTCGCGCCCAGGTCCTTGCCCAGCCGGACCGATTCGATATCGGTGGAGATGATGGTCGGATCGACGCGGAAGTCGACTTGGTCATCGGAATCGGGGACGTGGTGGTCCAGCCGCACCACGCCGAGCCCATGCCGGGCCATGAGGCCCATGGCGTCGGCGTCGAAGAGTTCCTGCTCGGCCCGGTAGTCGGGGTTGGCGACGGCAATGTGCTGCTCCACGGAGACCATGGCCCGCTTGGTTTCGTCGTAGAACATGTGGGCGGAGTAGTCCTCGGCCACCAGGCGGCGCACGTCATCGCCGAAGGCCTGCGGAATGGCGAGCTCGTGGTCCACGTGGACCGGGCCGGGGCCTTCCGCGGTGTAGCTGAACCAGACGGCGCCCTTCTCGCAAATGGCGTGGATGAGGGTGCCGGCGGGCATCCCGGCGGCGATCATCGGTTCCATGACCTGCTCGCGGATGAACGCGTCCGACCGGCCGGTGTTGAAGATGACCGGCACGCCGGCGGCGGCCAGGGCCACCAGATCGGCGATGATGCCGGGCTGCACCTCGCGGGTGACCGGGCTCGCGACCGGACCGTCG
>NZ_CAKKMM010000242.1:0-6015 GCF_918698205.1 Microbacterium sp. Bi128
CCCTGGATCTGGACGGGCGGCCGGCCAACCAGAAGGGCGACTGCCAGGGCGGCGGCGCGGCCGATGCGGGGACCTACGAATACAGGCCAGCCGGCTGCTGAAACGCAACGGCGTGGCGGCGCAGCAAGGAACTAGCGCTGGTGCCAGGGTGTCCGGGCGGCCCGGCGGATGTTACACAGTCGCAACTGCCGGGACACCCATGCGAAATCGTCCCGGGGTCATACTTGAAGTGCGTCCTCCCGGGGACGATTCGCATGCAGGCATTGGGGACTACTCGAAGGACCGCGCCGATGCCCACACCGCTCAACCAGGCCCTGGCTGACTCTGCGCTTCTCACCAAATCCCTCCCGCTGGGCCTGCTCCGCGCTTTCGTGCAGACCAACGCGGCCGACGACGGGCTCACGCCGCAACTGCTGGCTGAGCTCAAGATCCTGGCCCGCACTCCTGGGCTGCTCGTGGCCTGCAACTACGGCGGCACGCTGTGCGCGGCAGAAGGCATTTCCACCGAGACCCTGCCGCTGGGCAGCGCGGCGATCGCGTTGAGGGCCCTGGCAGCCCTCCCGAACACGCACGCGGCTGTCATCTCCGGGCGGTCGCTGCGGGATCTGGCCGCCGTCTCACGGCTCCCCGCGGAGGTACACCTGGTCGGCTCGCACGGCGCGGAGTTCGACATGGGCTACGCCCACGGGCTGTCCCTCGCCACCGAATCAGTGCTGCAGCAGGCCAGCCAGGCACTCGCCGAAACCGTTGGCGCCTACCGGGGCATCAGCATTGAGCGCAAGCCGGTCGCCGTATCGGTGCACACCCGCCCGGCCGGCCCGGACATCGTCGCACTGGCCACCTCGAAGGCGGAGGAGATCGCCCGGGCGCACGGGCTGCATTTCGTCGTGGACGGCTCGGTGCTGGATCTCTCCGTGGTGGAACCGTCCAAGGCCTCCGCGCTGGAGCACCTGCGCTCCATGCTAGGCGTGAGTGCCGCCCTCTACGCAGGCGACGCCTCCAGCGATGAGCTGGCCATGGCGACGCTGCGCGGGCCGGACATGGCGCTGCGCGTGGGGGAGGGGCCCAGCGTGGCAGCCCACACGCTCCGGGACCCGGAGTCGTTCGCCCGCGTCCTGGCGATCCTGTTCGAACTGCGGCGGGCGTGGCTGTTCGGCGAGGATGCCGTGGGGCTGGAGCGGCACTCCATGATCGGCAACGGCTCGTCCACCGCCCTGATCACCCCGGACGCGAAGATCTGCTGGATGAGCCACCCGCTGCCGGACAGCGGGTCGCTGTTTGCCCATCTGCTCGGCGGCGATGCGGCGGGGCACTTCTCCGTGGAACCGGCGAAGGCCTCGCAGGTCCTGGGCCAGCGCTACGTGGACAGCACCATGATCGTCGAAACCCGCTGGGCCGACGTCACCGTGACGGACTACCTGGAGCCGGCCCCGGACGGCATCACCAGCCTGGTCCGGGTGCTGTCCGGCACCGGCACGGCCCGGGTCGTCTTCGCCCCGCGGCCGGACTACGCGAATGCCCCGTTCAGCATGGAGGCGCGCGGAACTGAACTGCACGTCGTGGGAACCGCGGATCCGATCATTCTCCGGGCTCCCGGCGTGGCCTTTGCCATCACCTCCGACGGCCGGCACGCCACGGCCACGGGCGACGTCGATCTGCGGGACGGACCGGTGGTCCTCAACCTGCGCTGCGGCGACACGGAACCTCAGCCCGCGATGCCGGATGATGAGACCGGGCGCCGCGCCGCCGTCGCCCATCACTCCCGGCGCTGGGTCAACGAGCTGCAACTGCCCGGCGTGAAGCCGTCGCTGGTCCGTCGGTCCGCGCTGGTGCTCCGGGCGCTGGTCCATGAACCCACCGGCGCTGTGCTGGCCGCGCCCACCACCTCACTGCCGGAGGGAATCGGGGGCACCCGCAACTGGGACTACCGGTACTGCTGGCTGCGGGACGGGTCCATGACCGTCAACGCGCTCGTGGACCTGGGCTCCACGGCCGAGGCCGAGGGATTCCTGGCGTGGCTGGGCCGGATCCTGGCCCACGCCCCGGGTCCGGAGTGGCTCCATCCGCTCTACTCCGTGACCGGGGCGCCGCTGTCCACCGAGGCCATCATCGAGAGCCTGCCCGGCTACGCGGGATCCCGCCCGGTGCGGATCGGGAACGCCGCCGACCACCAGGTGCAGCTGGACGTGTTCGGCCCGATCGCCGAGCTGATCCACGCCCTCAGCGCCCGCCAGGGCATGCTCTCCGACGGGCACTGGGACCTGCTGGTCCAGATGGCCGCCGCCGTGCTGGCCCGCTGGCACGAGGCCGACCATGGCATCTGGGAGGCCAGGCGGGCGCCGCGGCACCATGTCTACACGAAGGTGATGTGCTGGGTGGCGCTCGACCGGGCGCTCCGCACGGCCGCCCGGCATGGCCGGGAACCAGTGCCGGCCTGGGAGCCCACGGCGGCAAGGATCCGGGAGGAAGTCCTGCACGAAGGCTGGGACGAGACGGCGTCCTCCTACACCGTGGCGTACGACAGCCCGGACCTGGACGCAGCCGTGCTGCACATCGGACTCTCCGGCCTGCTGGACGTCAACGACCCCCGCTTCCTGGCCACCGTCACGGCGGTGGAGCGGGAACTGCGGGTGGGGCCCACCGTTTTCCGCTACAGGTACGACGACGGACTGCCGGGCCTGGAGGGCGGCTTCCACATCTGCACCACCTGGCTGATCGAGGCCTACATCGCCGTGGGCCGGATCGAGGAGGCCTGGGACCTCTTTGACCAGCTGGTCAACCTGTTCGGCCCCACGGGGCTGCTGCCCGAGGAATACGACCCCGGCACGGAAACCCACCTGGGCAACCATCCCCAGGCGTATTCGCACCTGGGCTTCATCCGCTGCGCCCGGCTCCTGCACGAGCACCAGAAGAACTGACCACCCGGCCCGGGGACGGGCCGGCCGCCGCTATTCGCAGCCGACGCCGTCCCCGTCCCGGTCCAGCCTGCGGCTGTACCCCGGCTGGCCGACGCGGATGGGCGCCGCGCCGGCCGCACGGACCGCGGCACAGTTCGCGTACGCCACGCCGGCCGCCGGTGCCGGTGCCGGTGCTGGCGCAGGTGCTGGCGCAGGCGCTGGCGCGGGTGCTGCTTGGGCCGGAGCGGCTGCCGGCTGGGTGGCGGGGGCCAGGGCGTTCGGGCAGTTCGACAGGACCCGGGCCATGGCGTCGTGCTCGGCCTGGGTCACCCAGAGCCCATAGCTGGATTTCACCGAAATCTGGCGGGCGACGTAGTTGCAGCGGTAGGACTTGTTCGGCGGCAGCCAGGTGGCGGCGTCGCCGTCGCTCTTGCTCTGGTTGGCCGGGCCGTCCACCGCCAGCAGGTTCAGGGGATCGTTGGCGAAGGCCAGCCGCCGTGCCGGGCTGAGCTGCTGCGCGCCCTTCTGCCAGGCGTCGCTGAGGGCCACGACGTGGTCGATCTGGACGGCGGTGCTGGTGGCATTGCCGCGCAGGAAGTGGATGGCGACGGCCGTGTAGGGGTCGGCCAGGACGCCGGAGAGCACCACGCAGTCCCGCGTCCCGGGCCGGAGCGCGACAGAAGTAAGGTCGCGGCGGAGCACGTCGTTGCGGGTATCGCAGCCGTTGTGATCAACGTCGGACCAGGCCGGCCCGAACTGGTCGCGGGAATAGCCCGTCTTGGGGGCGCGGCCCTTGACGGGCAGCGTGGCCAGTACCGCGAGGGCCTTGCCCGCCAATGCCGGCTGCCGGGGCGCGGCGGCCGCAACATCGGCGCCGGCAACTTCGATGCCTGAAGCTTCGGCACTGGGAACTTCGGCACCGGGAACTTCGACACCGGGGGTGGCGTCCGGATCCAGCGGAGCGCTGTCCGTGCCGGCTGACGCAGTGGCGGGGGTAGCCGTGACGACGGGGAGGACGCCGTTGCCGGCGGCCGGGGGAACAGTACCCGGGCCGGAGCACGCTGACGTCGCCACCAGCAACAGGCCCGCCCCCCCACGCGCGATCCAGTCGACCGCACCGATCCTCGGGCTGCGGGCGCTCATGCCTTGGGCGCCGCTGGACTGGTTGTCGCTGGACTGGATGCTGCCTGATCGCGTGCTGAGCAATTTTCCCCCACCTCATGCTGGCGCGCCGGGTATCCGGGCGCATAAGACCGGCCCCAGCCTACCGGTCCACACAGCAACGCGGGGTCACATCAGGCCCATGCCGGGCCCCACCATGGGCGCTATGTGACCCCGCGTTGGCTCTCCGACGGAGTCAGCGGACCCCGGGGCGGGAGGCCGAGAAGAGAGCCGGCGCTCCGCCGTCGCCGGTCGCGAGGTCGGCCAGGATCCTGCCCACGACCGGCGTGAACTTGAAGCCGTGCCCGGAGAAGCCGGCGCCGATGACAACCGGCCCGATCCGGTCCAGGACAAAGTTCTCATCAACGGTGGTCGTGTAGGTGCAGCTGATGTCGGTGAGGGAGTCGGCGTCGACCCCGGGCAGCCAGTCCCGGGCGTAGCGCTGCAGGGCCGCCCGCTGCTCGGGCTCCGGTGCGAAGCTCCGCCGGTCCGGGTCCACCACCGGGCCCACCCCGTGCCATCCGGCCTTGATCCCCTCGCCCGGTGTTTGCATGCCGTAAACCGGCGAACGCCAGTACGCGTACGCGTCCCCGTGGCCGGGCATGTGGTTGAACCCCGGCCACTGGGCGCCCTCATCGGTGATGGCGAAGTGTGCGGGTTGTTCCTGCGTGACCGTCAGCCGGGGCAGGGGCGCGACCCCGGAGAGCAGTTTCGTGGTCCAGCCGCCGGCGGTGACCACTGCCTGCCTTGCGGTGAGCACCTCGCTGCGGCCCCCGGCCTCGAGCGTGAGCCGGACGCCGTCGTCGAGGACATTCAACTCGAGGACCTTCACATGATGGCGGATCTCGGCGCCGAGCCCGGCGGCGAGCCGTTGCAGCGCCGGCAGTGCGGCGTCCGGGTTCAACTGGCCGCCATCCGCCATGTGCAGCACGCGCGTATCGAAACGGATGCCCCGCCAGCGCCCGGAGGCTTCCCCGGCGGAGAGGAACTCCGCCCGGAGCCCGGCGGCAAGCAGCGCGTTCCGGATCTCGGGCAACCGCGGATCGGGGCCGTGGTTTACGACGCCGGTGCGCGCCAGCAGCCGCTCGCCGGCGTCCGCTTCGAGCTCCCGCCACAGCCCGGCCGCCTCTGCCAGCATGGCGACGTAGTCCGGATCCGCGTAGCCGGGGTTGAAGTTCCGGGTTGTGCCGTGGGAGGCGCCGTTGCGGTGGCCGGGACCGAACTGCTCCAGCAGGGTCACCTCCCGGCCGCGCCGGGCCAGCGCCCACGCGGCGGCCGAGCCCATCGCGCCGCCGCCGATGACCACAGTGTCCAGGGTTGTTTTCAAGGGTCCTCCTCCGGGTTTGGTGCCGGTCCGCCGATCCCGTTCAGCCGAGCCCGGCTGCCCGGCGAGGTCAGGCCAGCAGCAGGGCCACGCCGATCATGGCGGGCACAGCTACCACCGTAGTGATCAGCACGGTGTCCCGGGCTACCGTTACGCCGGTGCGGTAACGGCTGGCCGCGACAAACACGTTTTGGGCGGTGGGCAAGGCGGCCGTGACGACGGCGGCAAAGAGCGCCTGTTCCTGCATGCCGAGGACAAAATGGGCAAACAGGTAGGCCACCAGCGGGTGGACAACGAGCTTGAAGAAGCTCGCCAGCAGGGCGTCCAGCCGGCGTCCGGCGGCCGCCTGCAGCGGCTTGGAACCGTTCAGGCTCATGCCGAAGGCGATCAGCATGGCCGGGATCGCGGCCCCGCCAATCAGGTGGATGGGCTCCAGGATCAGCGGCGGTACCGTCCAGCCGGTTGCGGCCACGAGGAGCCCGAGTCCGGTGCCCACGATCATCGGGTTGCGCAGGATCATGAGCACGAAACTCAGGGGCGTGGTGCGGTGCGAGCTGGTGGTGGCGTCCAACGCCATGAGGAACAACGGAGTGAAGAAAGCCAGCTGGAAGATGAGCAGGGGTGCCACATAAC
>NZ_CAKKMM010000243.1:0-6015 GCF_918698205.1 Microbacterium sp. Bi128
AAGCGCAGCGGATCCATCACCGCTACCGGGCGGGCGCCCATGGAGATGATGTCGCGGACAATGCCGCCGATGCCGGTTGCGGCGCCCTGGTAGGGCTCCACGAACGACGGCGAGTTGTGGGACTCAATCTTGAACGTCACGGCCCAGCCGTCGCCCAGGTTGGTGACACCGGCGTTTTCGCCGATTCCCACGAGCATGTCCTTCTTCATTTCCTCGGTCACCTTGTCGCCGAACTGGCGCAGGTGGTTCTTCGAGGACTTGTAGGAGCAGTGTTCGCTCCACATCACCGAGTACATGGCCAGTTCCGCGCCGGTGGGGCGGCGGCCCAGGACCTTGACGACCTCGTCGAACTCGTTCTGCTTCAGGCCCAGTTCGGCCCAGGGGAGTTCGGTGTCCGGGGTCTTGGCCGCGTTCTCGACGGTGTCGATGTTGAACTTCCGGGCGGTCTCCGCGGGTGCCGCCACTGCGGGTGTCTCCGTCATTTGTTGTCTCCCACGATCTTGTTCAGGACAGAGGTGAAGAACCCGAGGCCCTCGGTGCCGGAGCCGAGCTCGGGACCGAAGCCGGCCTCCACGGCGTGCTCGGGGTGCGGCATGAGGCCCACCACGTTGCCCGCGGCGTTGGAAATGCCGGCGATGTCGCGCCGGGAGCCGTTCGGGTTGAAGCCGGCGTAGCGGAACACAACGCGGCCTTCGGCCTCGAGCGCGTCCAGGGTCTTTTCGTCGGCGATGTACTGGCCGTCCTGGTTCTTCAGCGGCACGGTGATTTCCTGGCCGGCGGCGTAGTCCCCGGTCCAGGCGGTGGTGTTGTTCTCCACGCGCAGGACCTGGTCGCGGCACATGAACTTCAGGTGGTCGTTCTTGATCATGGAACCGGGCAGCAGGTGCGACTCGGTCAGGATCTGGAAGCCGTTGCAGATGCCCAGCACGGGCAGCTTGGCCTCGGAATTGGCGGCGTCGATGATTCTGGACATCAGCGGCGCGAAGCGGGCGATCGCGCCGGCGCGGAGGTAATCGCCGTACGAGAACCCGCCGGGAATCACGACGGCGTCAACGTCACCCAGGGTGGTGCCGGCGTGCCAGAGCTCCACCGGGGTGGCGCCGGCCAGACGGACCGCACGGGCGGCGTCGCGGTCGTCGAGGGTGCCGGGGAAGGTGACGACGCCGATCTTCGCACCAGCGAGCCTGGGGGTGGCGGCGACGGCGACGGCCTCGCCGATCAGGGGGAGTTCAGTCATTTCAGGCCTCAACGACCTCGACGTTGACGACGTCCTCGATGACCGGGTTGGACAGCAGGGTCTCCGCGGCGTCGCGGGCCTGGGCCAGGATCTCCTCGGTCACCTCGCCGTCGACCGTGAGTTCAAAGCGCTTGCCCTGGCGGACAGAGCTGAAAGCGGTGAAGCCCAGCCGGGGCAGAGCACCGACGATGGCCTTCCCCTGCGGGTCCAGAATCTCGGGCTTGGGCATGACGTCGACAACGATCCGGGGCATCCGGTAACTCCTGTGCGTGAGCGTTGGGTAAGGGCGCAGCGGAGTGGTGCCGTCTCACGCCGATCCGCTGTGTGTTGGACTGGTGAATACAGCGTGAAAGGGCGCTCCGCGAGCTTGCATGCCCATTCTACCGGCCACCGTGCGTCCGGCCGTATTCGGGCGGGGAGTGTGAACGCGGCCTCCCCGGCAGGTCCTTGAGCTGGGGAGATGGCGTCGCGGGGGCGGCTGCGCCCTATGGTCGGGGCTGCCGCGGGTCAGTAGGATGTGCGCATGGCTGAGAAACCGAAATCCGTGGTGTTGTCTGTTGTGGCCGTCGCAGTGTTCGCCGGGCTGGGCCGGATGGTTCTGCAGAAGATCAAGGCTGACCGTGCGGCGAAGGCGACCAAGGTGGCCGGCCCCCTGGATGAGAAGACCCGCGCATGGATCAGCGACGTGGTCCGGACTCCCCGAAAATAGGCCGGCGGATCACGAGCGGGCCGGCGGCGGGCCCGAAGATCGTAAGTCGTCGCGGCCTCCGGCGCTGAGCCGGCGCATGCTGGCGTAGGCACTGTGCCCGCCGGAGTCCAATCGACGCAGTTCAGCATCCTCGCCATCGCATCGTGTCGTATTGCGTGACAAATTTTAAATACCTCCTTGTGGTCTATGTCATATCTCGCTCTCGGTCTGTACTGTATGAATCGGCTGGTATCCGTGGGGGCGGGCCGGGCGACCGCCCGGTGAGTTCCCGCCAGTCCGTTGGGCCCGGCGTTGGAGTCGGGCCGTTCCTTTACGAAAGGTTCAAACACTCGTGACATCACCAGGAAAGAGCTTCCTTCGAAGCGGGGGACTCCGGAGGGCCGCGGCACTGACCCTGGGCTTGCCGGTTCTTCTGTCCAGCATCGCGATCGCCCCCGCCAATGCGGCCCCGGCGCAAGGCCCGGGCGTAGCCGGCGTCGCACAGAAGAATATTGATCCGAACAACTACAAGGACGGCCGCTACATAGTGGTCATGGCGGAGAAGCCTTCCGCGACTTACGACGGCGGGACGGCCGGCCTGCCGGCCACCAAGCCTGCCTCCGGCAAGAAACTGGATGCCACCAAGGCCGAAGTCAAGCAGTACAAGGCCCACCTGGAACAGAAGCAGGCCCAGGTGGCCGGCCAGCAGGGCGTCAAGATGCAGCGCCAGTTCACCGCAGCCCTCAACGGCTTCAGCGCCAAGCTGACCGCGGACCAGGCCGTGAAACTGGCCCGGGACCCGTCGGTCCTCGTCGTCGCGCCGGACACGGAGAACGCACCCGATTACTCCACCGCCGACTTCCTGAAGCTCAGCGGGCCCAAGGGCACGTGGAACACCAAGTTCGGCGGCCAGGACTCGGCCGGCAAGGGCGTCGTGGTCGGCGTTATTGACACCGGCTACACCCCCTCCAGCGCCTACTTTGCCGGCCAGGAGGTCAAGCCCCTCACCGGAAATCCCGTCGTCGGCGTGCCGTACCGCACCCCGGACGGCAAGATCGCGATGCTCAAAGCGGACGGCGAAACCTTCAAGGGCGAATGCCAGGTCGGCACCGACTTCGACGGCACCGCCTGCAACTCCAAGGTCCTGAGCGCCCGCTACTTTGGCGAAGACTTCGCGGCCACTGTCCCGCCGGAAGACTGGGCTCCGGGCGAACGGCTGTCCCCGGTCGACGCCGCCAGCCACGGAACCCACACCGCCAGCACGGCTGCCGGCAACGCCAATGTCGAGGCCATGGTTGACGGCCGGAGCTTCGGCCAGACCAGCGGCATCGCGCCGGCCGCCAAGCTCTCCGTTTACAAGGTCTGCTGGGAAGACAACGATCCCAACTCCGGTGGGTGCTACTCGTCCGCGTCCGTCGAGGCCATCAACAAGGCCATCGAGGACGGCGTGGACGTCCTGAACTACTCCATCTCCGGCGCCACGGATACCACCACCGATCCGGTCTCCCTGGCATTCCTGTCCGCCGCCTCGGCCGGGATCTTCGTCGCGGTCTCCGCCGGCAACTCCGGCCCGACCGCCAGCACCGTCAACCACGGCGCGCCCTGGCTGACCACGGTCGCGGCCACCAGCTTCTCGCAGGAACTGCAGGGCACGGTCGAGTTCTCCGACGGCAGCAAATACCGCGGCGCCAGCATCATGAACGGCCAGGTTTCCAATGCCGGCGTCGTGCTGGCAGCCAACGCAGGAGCCGCCGGGAAAGCCAGCCCGAATCTGTGCGGCCCCGATTCGCTGGACCCGGCCAAAATCACCGGCAAGGTTGTGGTCTGTGACCGCGGCGTCGTGGACCGCGTCGCAAAGAGCGCCGAAGTCAAGCGCGGAGGCGGCGTCGGCATGATCCTCGTCAACCTGTCCGTCTCCTCACTGGACACGGACAAACACTCAGTCCCCACCGTCCACGTGAACCCGCCCGCCACCGAAGCCATCAAGGCCAAGGTCACGGCCAATCCGGCCATCACGGTTTCCCTGGTCAACAAGGACACCACCGGGCTGCCCCTCGAGGCGCAGCCGCAGATCGCCGGGTTCTCTTCCCGTGGCCCGCTGCTCGCTGAAGGCTCCGACCTCCTCAAGCCCGACGTCGCGGCGCCCGGCGTGGCCGTGCTGGCCGGCGTTTCGCCGATCGGCACCGGAGGCGACAACTTCGGTTTCCTTTCCGGCACCTCAATGGCCTCCCCGCACGTAGCCGGCTTCGGCGCGCTGATCCTGGCCATGAAGCCCACGTGGTCCCCGGCGGCGGTCAAATCCGCGATGATGACCACCACTAGCGACGTCAAGAACGCCGACGGATCCAAGAACACCGATGTCTTTGCCACCGGCGCAGGCCAGGTGGACCCGGCCCGCGTGCTGGATCCGGGCCTCGTCTACGACGCCAGCGAGGCAGACTACCTGGAGTTCATCCACGGAACCACCAAGGCGCGGGACATGAACCTGCCCTCCTTCGCCCTCGGCAACCTGGCCGGGAAGATCGAGGTCACCCGCACGCTGACCGCCCTGACCCCGGGGGTCTACAAGGCCCAGTTCAACGTTCCCGGCATCAAGGTCAGCGTGACCCCGGCTGTTCTGAACTTCCGCGCCGCCGGCGAGAAGCGCACGTTCAAGGTCTCCTTTGAGAACCAGGGCGCGCCCCTTGGCAAGTTCGCGACCGGTTCGCTGACCTGGCAGGGCGCCAATAAGAATGTGGCGTCGCCGATCGCGGTCCGTCCGCAGTCGGTCGTGGCCTTGTCCGACGTCGCCTTCACCTCCGAGGGTGGCAGCGGTTCCGGTGCCATCAAGGTGGTCTCCGGCACGAACGCGCCGACCAACATGACCCTCGACGGTCTTTCGAAGGCCGACTCCACGGCCGTCGAGCTCGTCCCGGGTCCGTTCACCGGCGGCCCGGATGCCTCCAACGTAGTCAAGGACGTCACAGTCGTGGCCGGCTCCCCGCTGGCCAAGTTCTCGGTCATTTCCGCGGATCCGAAGGCTGACTTCGACATGTACGTCATGACCCCGAACGGTCCGCTGACGGTCGCGACGTCGTCGGCCAGCGAATCGGTGTCCATCCCCAACCCGACCCCGGGTAAGTACACGATCTACGCCAACCTGTACGCCAGCCCGAACAACCAGGCCACCAAGGCCTCGGTCGACGCCGCCGTGCTCGGCAAGGTCGAGGGCAAGGCCTCGCTGAGCCCGAACCCGCTCCGGCTCGCCAACGGCAAGGCCGGCAAGGTCACGCTGAGCTGGGATGGGCTTCAGGTCGGTTCGTACATCGGCCGGGTCACCTTCGCCGGTGCCAGCGATCCCACGTTCGTCTCAGTCCTGGTGACCCCGGCCGGGACCGTTGTGGTCCCGCCGACCTCCGAGGACCAGGATTCCAATGACGGTCCGGGTGACGACGCCGATGGCGACAACTCCCACAAGGACAAGAAGGACAAGGGCAAGAAGGAGAAGGAGGAGCAGGGCAAGATGCAGAACAGCGATCAGTCCTTCGCCCCGAACTACGCCATCTAGGCGACGCCATTTAGGCAGAAGCAGCACCAAAATACGGCATCGGCCGGCGGCTCACACCGCCGGCCGTTGCCGTTTAATCCGCCGGGGGCGGAGCCGGGAGAGCCGAGGGCCGGGAAAGGTCGGGGCGGACCCGGTCCCGGGCCGGCCGGCGGAGCCGGGAGAGCCCAGGGGCCGCGGGCGTCCGTGCCGTGAAGGCTCAGATTGCCCCGGTGGATCCCGCAACCCCGCCCAGCAGCGGCGCCATCGCCCGCCAGCGGGCGATCTCGCAGCCATCGGTGCGGCTGAACGTGCTGTGGACCTCCCGGCCCAGGAACCAGCCGGTCACCACGGCGACCTGCGGACCCCCGTACTGCTGCGTGCACATCTTCGGCGGCCCCGGCTTGGGAAAGAAGATCGCCTCGCCGTGCTGCGTGACCGCCGCGAGGGCGGCCGCCGAATCCGGCAGCGTGGACGCCGGGGCGACGCTGCCGCCGTCGACCGCCAGTCGGAAGGTGTACTCCGGCGCTTCCGGGGCCTCCGTCAGCCGGACGGTGAGATCGATCT
>NZ_CAKKMM010000244.1:0-5933 GCF_918698205.1 Microbacterium sp. Bi128
GAACGGCGGAGATCGACATGAGGAAGGTGTCCTTCAGTGGTGAACCCGGGCGTCGAGTATGCGGGGTTCGACGGGAGGTGTGTGGCCGAGCGGCCGGAGCGCGGTGCCCGCGAGCGCGTGATCGACGCGGAAGGCGGACGACCGGGCGACGACGCCGGCGTTCAGAAGCGCGGGGTCGTCGGAGCGAGGGTCGCTGTTAGCGGCACATTCGACAACACATGACAACGCGGCCGGGCATCATCATGCCGGCAGTCCCGTTCGCCTCCCGGGCGGACAGAGAAAGCGCGTTGACAGTCATGGGGGTGATTATGACCTACCGTGTCGGATCACGTCAAATCATGACAGGCCGAGAATGTGGCATCCTGCTGTGTTTGCCGGAACGAGCTGAGCGTTCATCGAGCACAATGCTCTCCCGGCGCCGTGGGCGACGGAGCGGCGTACGGTGATGTTCCATGACCGATCTCCGTTTCGCCGACGACCGGGCCGCCTCGCGGTACACGCTGCACGACGGCGACGACCTGGTGTCCGTGCTGGACTACCGCGACGACGGACGCACGATCGCCCTCACGCGCGCCTTCACCATTCCGACCTTCCGCGGGAAGGGCTACGCCGCGGTCGTCGTGGAGCGGGCCGTGGATGCGATCGAGAGCGCGGGCGATCGCGAAATCTTGCCCGTGTGCTGGTACGTGGGGGAGTGGTTCCAGGCCCACCCCGAACGGGCCGGGCTGCTGCACGCCCGGTCCTGAGCGCGTCCGGTACCCACGCCCCCGGAGTCCGTCAACCCCCGCCGTCCTGCGGCGGGTCGGCGGGAAGCTGGAGTCGGTGAAAGGGGATGCCATGACCCACGATCGCGACCTGCCCGAAGGCGTCATCGACGCGATTCCGCCGGGAGGCTGGGAGAGCGGCGACGTCGCCGATGGCGAGACCGCCGAGCAGAACGCCCACGCGAAGGGGTCCCCGCGTCTGAACGACGCCGAGCCCTCGGACCCCATCGAGGGCGATGCCGCCAGCCAGGGCATCGACCCCGACATGAGCACGGAGGAATGACATGACCGACCACACCCGCAGCCCCGAGCCCTCGGACGGCCCCGAGGGCGGTGCCGCCGCCGCCGACTCGGTCGGTGGTGCTCTGCACGAGGATCGGAATGTCTCGCGGCCGGACGAGCAGTCCGAGCCGGCGATGGACACGCACCCCACCGACGATGCGGCGCGCATCGACGGTGTCGTCGTCCAGACGCGCGCCGACGTGGGCGACGCCCCCGAGGAGCGCATCGCCGACGTCCTGCGACAGCGTTTCGCCGACATCGGACTCGATCTCGGTGACGACCGGATCCGCGCGCTGGCGGCCGAGGTCGCCGGCGGCTGACGCTCGACGCGGGCGACCCGCGCACCGGCTGAGCGCCGATGTCGGAGCCCCGACGTACCGTGTCAGCATGCGGATCCTGCACACCTCGGACTGGCACATCGGACGGTCGTTCCACGGCCACTCGACGCTCGACGCGCTCGCCGAGGTGCTTGATGTCCTGGTCGGGCAGGTGCGCGCGTACGACGTCGACGTCGTCATGGTCGCGGGCGACGTGTTCGACTCGGCGGCGCCGTCGGCCGCGTGCTACCCGCTGCTGACGCGCACGCTCGCGGCCCTCGCCGACGCCGGGGCGCGTGTCGTCGTCACGTCCGGCAACCACGATTCGGCAGCTCGGCTGGGTTTCCAGTCCGCCCTGCTCCGGTCCGAGATCACCGTGGTCACCGACCCGCTGTCCGTCGGCACGCCGATCACGATCGACGATGCGCACGGCCCGGTGCACTTCTACGGCATCCCGTATCTCGAACCGGCGATCGTCCGGCACCTGTGGGAGGGCGTCGAACTGCGCAGCCAGGCGCAGACGATCGGTCACGCGATGGAGCTCGTCCGCCGCGACGCCGCCGCGCGCGGCGGCCGGTCGGTGGCGATCGCGCACTGCTTCGCCGCGGGGGTCGAGGCGACCCCCGGAGTCGAGCGAGAGATCCGGCAGGGCGGGATCGACAACGTCCCCCTGCCGGCGTTCGACGGCCCCGACTACGTCGCCCTCGGCCACATCCACGGACGTCAGCAGCTCTCCGACCGCGTGCGCTACGCGGGAGCGCCGCTGCACTACAGCTTCGGCGAGGCGAGCAAGCCGCGCGGCTCGTGGCTCGTGGACCTGGATGCCACGGGCCTGGCCGCCGTGGAGTGGCTGGCCTTGCCCGTGCCGCGCCCGCTCGTCGTCCTCCGCGCACCCTTCGACGACCTGCTGAGCGATGATGCCCTCGAGGCGCACGTCGATCACTGGGTGCGCGCGGAGTACACCGACGCCACCCCGCAGCTCGACCCGATGCGGCGCCTGCAGGCCCGGTTCCCGTGGTGCGCGACGGTCGCGCACACCCCGGCCGAGCCCCGACGCGATGACGGTCTCGGCTACGCCCGCCGCGTGCGCGCGGCCCGTGACGAGGCCGAGATCATCGACGCTTTCCTCACGCACGTGCGCGAGGGAGAGGGAGCCTCCGAGGCCGAACGCGAGCTCATCCGCGAGGTGCTCGACTCCCGTGCGGTGACCGAGGCCCGGTCATGAAGCTGCATCGTCTCGAACTCGAGGGATTCGGTCCGTTCCTCGAACGTCAGGTCGTCGACTTCGACGCGTTCGCCGACGACGGCATCTTCCTCATCTCCGGTCGTACCGGCGCGGGCAAGTCGAGCGTGCTCGACGGTGTCTGCTACGGGCTGTACGGCGGGGTGCCCCGCTACGATGGAGCCGAACGACGGCTGCGCAGCGACCATTGCGGCCTCGACGATCCCACGAGCGTCACGGTCGAGTTCAGCGCCGACGGGCAGCGGTGGCGGGTGACGCGCTCGCCCGAGTACGAGCGTCCGAAGCGCAACGGCACCGGCACCACGAAGGAGCCGCATCGCGCAACCCTCGAGGTGCGCGAGTCCGGAGTGTGGACGGGTGTGGCCGCGCGGCCGGTCGACGTCGCCGCGCGACTCGACGAGATCCTCGGGCTCACTCAGCAGCAGTTCCTCCAGGTCATCCTGCTGGCGCAGAACCGGTTCGCCCGGTTCCTCCTCGCCAAGAACGACGAACGCCAGGCGCTGTTGCGCACGCTCTTCGGCACGCGCTCGTTCGAGCAGTACGCCGTCGCCCTCGACGACCGCCGCAAGCGGGCCGCCGAACGCCTCTCGGCAGAGGGCGCCGAGGTCTCGACGCTCATCGACGAAGCCGAGCGCATGATCGCGGCCTTCGACGCCGCGGCGACACCCGACGGCAGCCGAGAGCCGGAATCGACCGACGGCGGCGACGGCGAGGACCCGCCGACGGGCCCCGTCGCCGGTATCGCCGAGCGCGTCGCGCGCGTGGTCCGCGGCGTCGAACGGATGGAATACCGCGTCGATGCCCTCGGGAACGAACGGGAGACGGCCACCGCGGCGCTCGACACGGCGCTCGCCGCCGAACGCGCGGCGACGGTCGTGCACGATCGGCAGGTCGAGCGTCGGAGCGCGCGTGACGAGCTCGATGTCCTCGAGTCCGATGCCGACCGCGTCGGCGTCCTCCGTGCCGAGTCCTTCGCCGCGGCGGCGGCCGAGACGCTGCGGGCCCCCCTCGACGCGGTCGATCGAGCGGAACGTGCGCGCACGCAGGCCGAAGCCCGATGGACCGAGACCGTGGCCGCCGCCGAGGCGCTCGGCGAGTCCGGGCTCGAGACCCCCGCGGCCCTTTCCGCGCGCGACGACGAGCTCACCGCGCTTCTCGCGCGCGTCGACGAGGCGCTCGTCCTCGAGGGCGATCTCGGTGCGGCCGACGACGAGCTCGCTGTGCGGCAGCGGGCGATGGAAAGCGCCGAGACCCGCGGTCAGGCTCTTGCGGCCCGCCGTTCCACCGCGCCGGCGGAGCGGGATGCGCTCGACGAGCGCCTGTCGACGCTCGCCGGATCGGCGGCCCGGAGGGATGCCGCGCTCGCGGAGCGGGCCGAGGTCTCGCGCCGCATCGAAGCGGCCATCGAGGCCGAACACATGAACGAGGAGCGCGAGAAAGCCGACCTGGCCTCGCTCGTGCGCGCCGATGACCTGCAGCGCGCCGTCGAGGCGTGGAGCTCCCTCCTGCGCCGACGACTGGCGGGCGCGGCCGGCGAACTGGCCCACTCGCTGGTCGAGGGCGAGCCGTGCCCCGTCTGCGGATCGGCGGAGCACCCGCGACCCGCCGACGGGACCGACGCTCCCGTCACCGACGCCGAGGTGTCGGCGGCCGAGGAGCGCAAGAACGCCGCCGCCGAACAGGATCGCCTGGCCTCCGACGCATCACGTGTCGCGCGCGACGCTCACGCTCTCGCCGCCGCTCGAGCCGGCGGAGAGAGCGTCGCGGCGCTCCGCGAACGGCGAAGCGTCATCGACGCCGCGCTCGCCCGCGCCGAGGCCGACGCCGCCGAGCACGACCGGCTCATCGTCGAGCGCGCCGCCGCACTCGAGCGCGACGCGGCCGACGCCGCCGAGAGCGACCGGCTCGCCCGCGAACTCGCCGACGCCCGCCAGGAGCTCGCACTGAGCCTCCAGCGGGTCGAGGCGCTGCGCGTCGAGGTCACCGAGGCACGCGGCGCGTTCGCCACCGTGCGTGAACGTCGTCGCGACGTGGCGACCCGCCGCGATGCCGTGCGCGCGGTGAGCGCAGCCCGCAGCGACCACGACGCGCGCGTGCGCGCCGCAGCCGACTCCCGCGCGGCCCTCGACGCCCTCCTCGCGGAGAGCGTCTTCGCCGACGAGTCCGCGGCGCGCGCCGCGCTGCGCGACCCCGGCACGCGCCGTGCCCTCGAGGAGGAGGTGAGCGAGCACGCGGCATCCCTCGCGGCCACGCGTCGGCGCCTGCTCGAACTCGAGCTGCTCCTCGTGGGGGCATCCGACGAACCGATCGATCTCGCTCCCGCCGTGGCCGCGGTCGCCGCGGCTCGCGCGGGCGTCGAGGCCGCGGCCGCCGCGCACGCCGCCGCCTCGGCCGCTGCCGTGCACGTCCGCGACCTCGCCGAGCGGGCCGACGCCCGCAGCGCCGCCGTGGCCCGGCTCTCCGACGCGCACGCGGTCATCGCGCGCCTCGCCGACACGCTGGCCGGTCGCGCCCCGAACACCCGCCGCATGACGCTCGAGACCTTCGTCCTCGCCGCCGAGCTCGAAGAGATCGTGGATGCCGCGAACCTCCGGCTCGACCACATGTCGGCCGGTCGCTACCGCCTCCAGCACACCGACGCCTTGGCGGCGCGGGGTGCCGCGAGCGGCCTCGGGCTCGAGGTCATGGACGCGTTCACGGGGCAGTGCCGTCCACCGCAGTCGCTCTCGGGTGGCGAGACCTTCCTCGCCTCCCTGGCGCTGGCCCTGGGACTGGCCGAGGTCGTCACGGCGCGGGCGGGCGGCATCCGCCTCGACACGCTGTTCATCGACGAGGGGTTCGGCTCGCTCGACGACGAGACCCTCGATCTCGCGATGCGCACCCTCGACGAGCTGCGGCAGGGCGGGCGCACGGTGGGCGTCATCAGCCACGTCGCGTCGATGAAGGACCAGCTGCCGGCACAGGTACGCGTCTCGGCCACCCCGCGCGGACCGAGCATCATCCGTCAGGACGCGGCGACGGTGGGCGCTTTCGCAGGCGCGTCCTCGTAGGCTGAGAGCATGCGCACGAACACCCTCTGGACCGTTCTCGGTGTCATCGCCGCCGTGGTCATCGCGTGGTTCCTGGTCAACGTGCTGCTGTCGCTCGTCGGCTTCGTCTTCAAGGTGCTGCTCGTCGCGATCGTGGCCGTCGTGGTCTTCTTCGTGCTGCGGGCCGTGTTCTCCCGGCGCGACGTCGACTGACCCGGAACGTCGGGCCTGCCCGGCGCGCGGGCGGCTCGGCCCGAGTACGCAAGCCCGGCCGAGGTGTCCCCGGCCGGGAGTAGCC
>NZ_CAKKMM010000245.1:0-5882 GCF_918698205.1 Microbacterium sp. Bi128
GTCCTACGTCCTCGGTGTCCTCACCGCCGAACAGCTCGCGCACACGTACTTCCCGCTCGGATCGACGCCCTCGAAGGCCGTCGTGCGGGCGGAGGCCGAGGAGCGCGGGCTGTCGGTCGCGCAGAAGCCCGACAGCCACGACATCTGCTTCATCCCGGACGGCGACACGCGCGGCTGGCTCGCCGACAAGGTGGGCGCCGAGCGCGGCGAGATCCTCGACCGCGCCGGCACCGTCGTCGGCACGCACGAGGGGGCGCACGCGTTCACCGTCGGACAGCGGCGCGGACTGCAGCTCGGTGTTCCCGCGCCCGACGGCAAGCCCCGGTTCGTCCTCGAGGTGCGTCCGGTGAACAACACCGTGGTCGTGGGCCCGAAAGAGGCACTGGCGTGCGCCGAGATCGCGGGGGAGCGCGTCACCTGGGCGGGCCGCGCGCCCGAGTCCGCCTCGTTCGACTGCCACGTTCAGATCCGTGCCCACGCGGATCCGGTGCCCGCGTCGGCGGTGCTCGAAGACGGCGTCGTGACGGTGCGGCCCGCGGAGCCGTTCGACGGCGTCGCGCCCGGACAGACCGCCGTGCTGTACGACGGCACGCGCGTGATCGGCCAGTTCACGATCGACCGCACGGTGTCGGCGGTTCCCGTGGAGGCGTGAGCCGACGACGCCGTCGCACCTCCGGGCAACGGAGGATTTTCGGCGGAGGGAGGATGGTCAGCGCGGCATCCGTCCTCCGCTCCCGGAATCTCCTCCCGCACGTGTCCGCGCGGCAACCCCCGCGGGCGATGTCGGGGGCCGTCCCTAAGCTGGACGGGTGACCGAGCACGACCAGCTTCCCGATCTGACCCTCGACGACGCGCGCGCCGAGGTCGACGACCTGACGCAGCGCATTCTGGGGGCGCGCGACGCCTACTACGGTCGGGATGCCGAGCTCGTCGACGACGCGACCTACGACGGATGGATGCGCCGGCTCGAGGCGATCGAGCGGCTCCACCCCGAGCTGCAAGGGCAGGACAGCCCGACTCTGTCGGTCGGTGCCGCCGAGGCGACCGATCTCGTGACGATCGAGCACGCCGAGCGGATGCTGAGCCTCGACAACGTCTTCTCCGCCGACGAGCTGCGGGACTGGGCCGTCAAGACCCAGGCCTCCGCCGGTCGGCCCGTGCAGTGGCTCAGCGAACTCAAGATCGACGGTCTCGCGATCAGCCTGCGCTACGAGAACGGCGTGCTGACCTCTGCGGCCACGCGCGGCGACGGGCGCGTCGGCGAGATCGTCACCGACAACGCGCTGCGGGTCGCCGGCATCCCGCGTGAGCTCTCCGGCGAGGGACATCCGGCTCTCGTCGAGGTGCGCGGCGAGGTCTTCATCCCCGTCGCCGCGTTCGAGCACCTCAATCGGCTCCAGGGGGAGTACCGGGAGCGCGCGGTCGCCGAGGCGCGGGAGCGTGCTGCGGCGCGTCGCGGGGGCGTGAAGGCCTTCGACGAAGAGAAGGCGGAGCTCGCCGCCGCTCGGCGGTTCCCGGCGTTCGCCAACCCGCGCAACGCCGCCAGTGGCGGCTTGCGACAGCAGATCGAGAAGAAGAGCGGGCTCGAACTCGAGGCGGGTCTCGCGCGCATCGACTCCCTCGCGCTCTACGTGCACGGCATCGGCGCGTGGCCCGATCCGCCCGTGTCCGCGCAGAGCGAGGTCTACAGCCTGCTGGCGTCGTGGGGCCTTCCCACGTCGCCGTACAGTCGCGTGGAGTCCACCGTCGACGGCGTCCTGGCCTTCGTGGCGCACTACGGCGAACACCGCCATGACGTCGAGCACGAGATCGACGGCGTCGTGGTGAAGGTCGACGAACTGGCGTTGCACGACGAGCTCGGCGCCACCAGTCGTGCGCCGCGCTGGGCGATCGCCTACAAGTACCCGCCCGAGCAGGTGAACACGAAGCTCCTCGACATCGTCGTCTCGGTGGGGCGCACCGGGCGTGCGACGCCGTTCGCCGTGATGGAGCCCGCGCGGGTGGCCGGGAGCGTCGTGCGGCAGGCCACGCTGCACAACCAGGACGTCGTCAAGGTCAAGGGCGTGCTCATCGGCGACACCGTCGTGCTGCGCAAGGCCGGTGACGTCATCCCCGAGGTCCTCGGCCCCGTCGTCGAACTGCGCGACGGTACCGAGCGCGCGTTCGTGATGCCGACGAACTGCCCCGAGTGCGGCACACCGCTGCGCCCCGCGAAAGAGGGCGACATCGACCTCCGGTGCCCCAACGCTCGCTCCTGCCCGGCGCAAGTGCGCGGACGCGTCGAGCACATCGGCTCGCGCGGAGCCCTCGACATCGAGGCGCTCGGTGAGGTGACCGCGGCCGCGCTGACACAGCCCGACGTCCCCGCCGAACCTCCGCTCGACACCGAGGCGGGATTGTTCGACCTCACGATCGAACAGCTCGTCCCCATCGAGGTCGTCGTCCGCGACGCCGAGACCGGCGAACGCAAGATCGACGAGAAGACCGGCGACGAGGTCCGCCGCACGCCGTTCCAGAAGCTCGGGTCCGCAACGTATCCCCCCGGAACCGAAGACCTCGATCCTGCCGAGCGCCGCCGTCGCGGTATCCGCAAGGACCACCGCGAGGTGCTCCCGTCCGAGCAGGCGGTGAAGCTCGTGGCCGAGCTCGAGAAGGCCAAGACCAAAGATCTCTGGCGTCTGCTCGTGTCGTTGAACATCCGCCACGTCGGCCCCGTCGCCGCACGCGCCCTCGCGCAGTGGTTCGGGTCATTGGATGCCATCCGCGCGGCGTCTCGTGACGAGCTCGCCGCGGTCGAGGGCGTCGGCGGGATCATCGCCGATGCCGTGATCGACTGGTTCGAGGTGGACTGGCACCGCGAGATCGTCGAGCGCTGGGCGGCGGCCGGAGTGCGCTTCGCCATCCCCGGGCACCCCGGTCCCGGCGCCGCCGCAGCGGCCGGGGGAGTCCTCGCCGGTCTCACCGTCGTGGCCACCGGCTCACTCGACGGCTACAGCCGCGAGGGCGCGCAAGAGGCGATCATCCAGGCCGGCGGCAAAGCGGCATCGAGCGTGTCCAAGAAGACCGACTTCGTCGCGGCCGGTCCCGGTGCCGGCTCGAAGCTCGCCAAGGCCGAAGAGCTCGGCATCCGGATCTTGGATGCCGCGGCCTTCCACCTGCTCGTCACCCAGGGGCCGGACGCCCTGCCCGCACGGGTGGACGAACAGGCAGATCCGGCGGACGAACAGGCCGATCCGGCGCCGGAGGGCTGATCCCGCCGAGCCCCGACGCAGAGGGGCCGGCGGATGATCCACCGGCCCGTCCGGGAACGGCGGTCAGTCCGACAGCAGGCGCTCCTTGACCTGGCGGCGCAGGACCTTTCCGATGAGGGACTTCGGCAGTTCGTCGACGACCACGACGCGCCGGGGCACCTTGTACGGCGTCAGGATGCCCCGCGCGAAGGTCCGCACCTCTTCGGGGTCGAGGTCGGAGCCGGGTGCGGCAACGACCGCCGCGACCACGTCCTCACCGGAGTGATCGCTGGGAATGCCCACGACGGCCACGTCGGCGACGGCGGGGTGCTGGCGCAGCACGTTCTCGACCTCGGTGGGGGCGACGTTGAAGCCTCCCGTGATGATGAGCTCCTTGATGCGGTCGACGACGCGGACGAAGCCGCCGTCGTCGATCGTGACGATGTCGCCGGTGCGGAACCACCCATCCACGAACACCGCGTCGGTCTCTTCCGGCTTGCCGTAGTAGCCCGAGAACACCTGCGGACCGCGCACGAGGAGCTCACCGCGTCCGCCCGGCTCGACATCCGTGCGGGGATCGTCCGGATCGACGACGCGGCACTCGGTGCCCGGGAGCGGCAGGCCCACCGTTCCGGGGACACGGTTCTCGGCGACCGGATTGGCCATGAGCACGGGAGAGCACTCGCTGAGGCCGTAACCCTCGACGAGGTATCCGCCGGTGGCCTTCTCGAACGGCACCACGAGATCGTGGGGGAGTGCCATCGCGCCGGAGATCGCGACCTCGGTCCCGGCGAGCGACACCCCCTGGGCCTCCGCGGCGGCAAGCAGACGCTCGGCGATCGGCGGCACAAGGGGCAGGAACGTCGCCGGGTGCTTCTTCGTCACCGCGAGCACCAGATCGGGATCGAACTTCGGGAACAGCACCAGGCGCGCGCCCATCGACATGGCGAAGGTCAAGCAGAGGGTCAGGCCGTAGGCATGGAACATCGGGAGCACGGCGTAGACGACGCACCCCTGGCCCCGCACGATCGACGGCACCCACGCGCGAGACTGTGCGGCGTTGGAGAGGAGGTTCGCGTGCGTGAGCATCGCGCCCTTCGGCATGCCCGTCGTGCCGCTCGTGTACTGGATGATCGCGAGATCGGTTTCGGTCGGCCGTGGGTGAGCCTCGGGCAGCGGATCGTGTCGCACCACCTCGGCCCAGGGGGTGGCATCCGAGGTCTTCTCGGTGAGGGCCGCGCGTGCCTCGCGCGCCTTGGCGATGGGCAGACGAAGCGCGACCTGCATGCGCAACGGCATGGCCTGCGTGACGTCGACCGAGATGAGCGTGTCCATCTGCAGATCGGCGGGGAACTCCTGCACCGTGGCCACGACCTTGCTCCACACGATCGCGTGCTTCGCGCCGTGGTCCTCGAACTGCTTCCGCAGCTCGCGCGGGGTGTAGAGCGGGTTGTGCTCGACGACGACGGCACCCAGCCGCAGGACGGCGTAGAACGCGACGATGTGCTGCGGGCAGTTGGGCAGCACGATCGCGACCGGATCGCCGGCGCGGACACCGTGCGCAGCGAGAGCCGCCGCGGCCCGGCCGACTTCGGCCGACAACTCGGCGTACGTGGTCTCGCGGCCGAAGAACTCCAACGCCGGGGCGTCGGGGTAGTCGCGGGTGGACGCGTCGAGGATGTCGACGAGAGACCCCGACTGCGGGTCGAGGTCCTCCGGGACTCCGGGGGCATAGCTGGCGGTCCAGGGGCGAGGCGGTTCGAAGCTCGTCACCGCTCCAGCGTAGGTGGGGGTGGGTCTCGGCGCGCGGTGGTCGCGAACTAGACTTGCCGGGTGTCTGAAATCACCCCTGATCTCGTGCGCCATCTCGGTGTGCTCGCTCGGATCCAGTTGAGCGACGACGAGGTGCAGCGCCTCACCGGGCAGCTGGATGCCATCGTCGACAACATCGCCAAGGTGTCCGAGGTGGCAACGCCCGACGTCGTCGCGACGAGCCACCCGATTCCGCTGAACAACGTCTTCCGCTCCGATGTCGTGGGCGTCACGCTCACCCGCGACGAGGTGCTGCAGAATGCTCCCGACCAGGCCGACGGCCGGTTCCGGGTGACCGCGATCCTGGGGGAGGAGCAGTGACCGATCTCACGCGCCTGAGCGCCGCCGACCTCGCCGCCGCACTGACCGCGAAAGAGGTGTCGAGCGTCGAAGCGACGCAGGCCCACCTCGACCGCATCGCCGCCGTCGACGGCGACGTGCACGCCTTCCTCCACGTCAGCGACCACGCCCTCGACGTCGCGGCCGACATCGACCGCCGCCGCGCGGCCGGCGAGCAGCTCGGCGAGCTCGCGGGTGTGCCCTTGGCCGTCAAGGACGTTCTGGTCACGACCGACATGCCCTCGACCAGCGGATCGAAGATCCTCGAGGGCTACATGTCGCCCTACGACGCCACGGTCGTCGCGCGCTCCCGTGCGGCGGGGCTCGTGCCGCTCGGCAAGACGAACATGGACGAGTTCGCCATGGGGTCGTCGACGGAGTTCTCGGCGTACGGTCCCACGCGCAACCCGTGGGACCTCGATCGCATCCCCGGTGGCTCGGGCGGTGGCTCGGCCGCGGCCGTCGCCGCCTTCGAGGCTCCGCTTGCGCTCGGCTCCGACA
>NZ_CAKKMM010000246.1:0-5872 GCF_918698205.1 Microbacterium sp. Bi128
GGGCACCACGTCGAGGTGCCCATGCAAGACGAGCGCGGGCTTCTCGGGGTTGCGCCCGGGAACGCGCGCGCACACGTTCGTGCGGCGCTCGACCGGCTCGTAGTACTCGGTCGCCAGCCCCAGTCCTTCGAGGTACGCCCCGACGTACTCCGCTGCCTCGCGCTCGCCGCGAGACCGACCCCCACCGAAGTTCGTGGTGTCGAAACGGATGAGGTCGGCGGCCACGCGGGCGACCTCGGGCGGGTCGGCATCGTGCTCGGACATGCGCACTACGGTACCCGGGCCGCACCCCCTCCCCCGCCCACGCGCGGCCGGGACGCGCCCGGGAGCGACCTCGGTTCGAGGCGGGGCGCCCGGCGTGGTAATGTCGTTCTTCGTTGCGAAAGCAGCGAACACCCAGATGCGCGGGTGGCGGAATAGGTAGACGCGCTAGCTTGAGGTGCTAGTGCCCGTATAGGGCGTGGGGGTTCAAGTCCCCCCTCGCGCACAGAATGAAGGCCCCGGATTCGTCCGGGGCCTTCGTCGTTTCCCGCCGCACGACCTGTGACACTCGCGAAACGCCGTCGTGACATCACCGGCCTAGCGTCGAGGCATACCGGAAGGACGGATGCCACATGTACCGGTTCCACGTTCCCACGATCGACATCTCGCCGTGGGTCGGCCCCGGGCCCGACCACGCACGTGCGGCCGTCGTCGCCGCCGTCGACCACGCCTGCCGCACCGTCGGGTTCATGCAGATCGTGGGTCATGGCATCCCGAACGTCGTCATCGACGACCTCGAAGCCGGGATCGATGAGTTCTTCGCGCTGCCGCTGGAAGTCAAGAAGCAGTACGTGCGTCCGGCGGGTGAGAACCGCGGATACACCCCACCCAAGAGCGAATCGCTGAGCTACAGCCTCGGCGTCGACCCGGTGACGCGCATGAACGACTTCTTCGAGGCGTTCAACGTCGGGACGTCGTGGCGGGAGTATCCCGGGACCGCGGCGACCGCCGCCGACTACGCCGAGAACACGTGGCCGGATGCCGTTCCTCCCTTCCGCTCCGCGGTCGAGGAGTACTTCGTCGAGGCGCGGCGGGTCGCCCGCACCCTGACGCAGATCTTCGCCGCCGCCCTGCGCGTGCCCGAGGACTTCTTCGACGCCCTCACCGATCACTCCATCGACGTCTTGCGGATGAACAACTACGCCCTGCCGCCGGGCTCGATCGAGCTCGGTGCCGAGCTGACGGGCATGGGCGAGCACACCGACTTCGGCCTGGTCACCGTGCTGTGGGCCGATCAGGTGGCCGGGCTCCAGGTACTGGGGCTGGACGGATCGTGGAACGACGTCATGCCCGCGGACGGGGCGCTGCTGGTGAACATCGGCGACGTCGCCGCGCGTCTGACCAACGACAAGTGGCTCTCGACGCTGCACCGCGTCAAGCCGCCCGTGATCGACGGGACGATCGAGCGGCGCCGGTCGGCGGCGTTCTTCCACGACGGGAACGCGGATGCCGTCGTCGACGTGCTTCCCCACTTCGTGACGCGCGAAGCGCCGGCGCTGTACGAGCCGGTCACCGTCGCGCAGCACATCGCCGCGAAGCTCGCCGGATCGCGTGCCGGCCGCAAGAACCTCACGGCCGTGCGCGAGGCAGCCCGGGTGACGGCGAGCCACGGCTAGCCAGCCGGGGGCGATAAACGCCGCCGCGAGTGAGACACGGCGTGCCATGCCGTGTCTCACTCGCGGGAGCGTTTATCGATGGATGCCGCAGACTCAGGCCGCGGACACGCCGAAGAGCAGGCCCAACACGTACGTCACCGCGGCGGCGCCGAAGCCGATCGCGAGCTGACGGAGGCCGCGCTTGAGCGGGGACGCTCCGGACAGCAGACCCACCATCGCGCCGGTCCCGAGGAGGGCGATGCCCACGAGCACGAGGGCCACCACGACCGCGACGAGTCCGCTCAATCCGAACAGCCACGGCAGCACGGGGATGATCGCGCCCGAGGCGAAGAACAGGAAGCTCGACAGGGCCGCCCCCCAGGCGCTCCCGACCACATCGTGCGAGGACTCGCCGGGGGCGGCAGCCACCGGAGCGTTCCCGTTCTGCGCCGCCGAGACGACGTCTCGAGCCTTTGCGAGAGCCTCGTCGGCGTCCATCCCGCGCGTGCGGTACACGAGCGCGAGCTCGTTGGCATCCAGGTCGAGGTGCGGCAGGGCCGAGTCGGCGTAGTCGCTCTCCTCGGTGGCCTCGAGCAGCTCACGCTGCGAGCGCACCGACACGAACTCGCCCGCACCCATCGACAGGGCCCCGGCGAGCAGGCCCGCGATACCGCTGAACAGCACGAAGCTGGGGGCCACGCCGGTGGCCCCCACACCCATCACGAGCGCGAGGTTGGACACCAGGCCGTCGTTCGCGCCGAAGACGGCGGCGCGGAACGTGCCGGACAGGCGCCGGCGTCCGCGCGCGGCGAGACCTCGCACGACCTCGTGGTGCACTTGCTCGTCGGCAGCCATCTGCGCCGTGGCGTAGGGCTCGTCGGCGTACGGCGAGCGCGCCTCGGCGTTCTGGGCCAGCGCGAGCACGAAGATCGAGCCGAAGCGGCGCGCCATCCACGCGAGCATCGTCGTGCCGAAACCCGCGCGCGGCAGTCGCTGCGGGGTGTCGCCGAGCAGGTCGAGCCAGTGCTGCTCGTGGCGGCCCTCGGCCTCGGCGAGCGCGAGGAGGATCTCGCGCTCCTCGCCGGTGCGGCGGCTGGCGAGGTCGCGGTAGACGCGCGCCTCGGCGCGTTCGTCGACGAGGTAGCGCGCCCAGCGGCGGCGGTCGCGGGCGGTGGGTGTGGCGGCGATCGTCACGGGTCTCCTTCGGGTCGCCCCCACGTTAGGCGGCGGCATCCGCTCCCCCGGGCGCGTCGGCCGATACTGACAGCATTTCGGGGCCCCGAACCCCGGAAAGACGCGGATGCCACGGGGTCCGTGCCAGCATTTCGGAGGCGCGAAACCGCCACCGGGCGGCGTCAGGAGCGCACGCGCTGGCGCAGCACCTCGATGCGGGCCTGGAGCTGCGCGACGGTGGCGTGCGAGACCGCGGGGCCCCCGCAGATGCGGCGGAGCTCGGCGTGGACGAGCCCGTGCGGCTCTCCGGTGCGGCGGGCGTACAGCCCGACGAGACTGTTGAGCAGCTGCCGCTGCTCCTTCAGCGTGCGGTGCAGTGGCTGGGGCAGACCGCCCTCGTCGACGCCCGGTGGCTCCTGGCCGCTCGCCTTCTGCTGCTCCTCGCGGCTCGAGCGGTGCCGCGACTGGCGGGAGGCCCGCGTCATGAGGACTTCGTGCACCTGCTCGGGTTCGAGGAGCCCCGGGATGCCGAGGAACTCCTCTTCTTCGATCGTGCCGGGGACGGCGAGCTGGCCGAATTCCTGCCCGTCGAAGAGCACGCGGTCGAAGTGGGCGAGCGAACCGAGCGCCTGGTACTCGAACTCCTGCTCGAGCGCGTCGGAGGCTTTGTCCTCGCGCTCGGCGGCATCCATCATGTCTTCTTCGGCGTTCCACTGGTCTTCCGCGTCGCTGTCGCGGTCGAGGGCGTGGTCGCGCTGGGCCTCCATCTCGCCGGCGAGCGCGAGGAGCGGCGGCACGTTGGGGAGGAACACGCTCGCGGTCTCGCCGCGGCGTCGGGCGCGGACGAATCGGCCGATCGCCTGGGCGAAGAACAGCGGGGTCGACGCGCTCGTGGCGTACACGCCGACGGCGAGGCGCGGGACGTCGACGCCTTCGGACACCATGCGGACGGCGACCATCCAGCGGCTCGTGCCCTTCGAGAACGTCTCGATGCGGCTCGAGGCCTCGGCCTCGTCGGAGAGCACGACGGTGACCTTCTCGCCGCTGATGTCCTCGAGGATCGTGGCGTAGGCGCGCGCGGCGGTCTGGTCGGTCGCGATGACGAGGCCTCCGGCATCCGGGACCGTCTCGCGCACCTCGGTCAGGCGTCGGTCGGCCGAGCGTAGGACCGCGGGGATCCAGTCGCCGTTGGGGTCGAGCGCGGTTCGCCACGCCTGCGACGTGATGTCCTTCGTGTTGTCCTGCCCGAGCTGGGCCTCCATCTCTTCGCCTGCCTTGGTGCGCCACCGCATCTGCCCGGCGTAGACGAGGAAGAACACGGGGCGGACGACCCCGTCGTCGAGCGCGCGACGGTAGCCGTAGGCGTAGTCGGTGCGCGAGAGGCGGATGCCCTTGTCGTTCGGGTGGTACTCCACGAACGGGATCGGCGCGGTGTCGCTGCGGAACGGCGTCCCCGACAGCAGCAGGCGCCGGGTCGCCCGCCCGTACGCCTCGCGGAGCGCGTCGCCCCAGCTGAGGGCGTCGCCGCCGTGGTGCACCTCGTCCAGGACCACCAGGGTTCTGGCATCCATCGTCAGGCGCTGGTGCACCTCGGCCTTGACGGCGACCTGCGCGTAGGTGACCGCGACGCCGTGGTACTGCCGCGACGGAGTGGCGTGCCGGTTGGAGAAGAACGGATCGAGGCGGATGCCGACGCGCGCGGCGGCCTCGGCCCACTGGGTCTTGAGGTGCTCGGTGGGGGCGACGACGACGATGCGATCGACGACGCGGCGACGCATGAGCTCACTGGCGAGACGCAGGGCGAACGTGGTCTTTCCGGCGCCCGGGGTGGCGGCGGCGAGGAAGTCGCGCGGGCCTTTGCCCTCGCCGTCGGGTCCGTCGAGGCCGAAGTACAGGTCGAGCGCCTCGGCCTGCCACGCGCGCAGGCGCTGGGCGGTTCCCCAGGGGGCGCGCTGCGGGAACGAGGGCGAGAGGTGCTCGGCGGCGAAGCTGCCGAAGTGCGGCTCGGTGCCGTCGGGGTCGCGGGGCTCGAGGTCGAGGGACGGAGTGCCGCCCGGCGCGGAGTCACGCGGGGCCGGGACCGTGCCGAAGGCCGGATCGACCGCGACGGGAGCCGTGGTGTGCGAGGTGTCGGGGAGGGGCGTGGTGCGGGTGTCGTCTTCCAGCATCGAACCTCCATCCCTCGCGAGCGCGAACATCAACGATAGGTCACCGGGCCGGGCCACGGCGCCGCACTGTGGAGCGTTCCGCCCTCGCACCAGCGATAAACGCGATTCACGCCCAGACACGGTGCGACACCGCGTGTCTCGACAGGAACGGCGTTTATCGAGGTGGGGCGTCATGGTGTCAAGGCGTCGTCGGCCTCCGCGCGAGGATGAGTAGGTTGGTGGCATGCGCCAGTACATCTTCGGAACCGGACTCCTCAGCGCCATCACGGGCGGCATCACGCTGCTGCGCGGCCTCCGCAACGACGAGCCGTTCACGTGGCGCACGGCCCTGGCGTGGCTGAGCTGGGGCATCACGCTCGCGCTGGCCGTGGGCGCCGTCGTGGACACGCGCCGGGCGCGCCGCGGTCGTCAGGTCTCCGGCGACTCGCCCGTCGCGCGCAAGCAGCAGAAGCTCCTGAAGAAGCGCCTCGCGCGCTGACACGAGAACAGAGGATGCCAGGCCCGGGGGCCCGGCATCCCTTCAGCGCGTGAGGATGAGCGCGTCGCCCTGACCGCCCCCGCCGCACAGCGCGACCGCGGCGGTGCCACTCCCCCGCCGCACGAGTTCGTGCACCGCGTGCACGACGAGGCGGTTGCCCGACGCACCGATCGGGTGGCCGATCGCGATCCCGCCGCCGTGCGGGTTGACCACCTCGTCGGTGAGCCCGAGTTCGGCCTGCGACCGGGCCACCACGGCTCCGAAGGCTTCGTTGATCTCGACGTGGTCGAGGTCGGATGCCGCGATGCCCTGCTTGTCGAGGGCCTGGGCGATGGCCCGTGCGGGCTGCGCGTGCAGCGAACTGTCGGGTCCGGCGACCTGTCCGGCCGCGCCGACGACGGCGAGGACGTCCCAGC
>NZ_CAKKMM010000247.1:0-5843 GCF_918698205.1 Microbacterium sp. Bi128
GGACACCCCGGCCTGGATGTTCCCCACGGACCAATGGCCCGCGGTCCGGACCGTAGACGAATACCCCTCCCATCTGGTGTCCCGGATGGACGGTCCGGATGGCTGGTTCAACCAGCTGGAGCACGTCCTGGAACCGCTCGATGGTGGCCGGGCCCGGCTGCACTATGTGCACAGCGGCATCTTCGCGGACAACTGGGATGAGCAGTACGACGGCGCCAGCAAGCACACGGCGTTCTATCTGCACACCCTGGGCCAGTACCTGAAGTACTTCGACGGCAAGCCCGTGGTCTTCGCGGACATCCAGGCACCCGCGGCTTCGCAGACCCCGGACGGCTTCGACCGGCTTAAGAAAGCCCTAGGCGTCGATGCTGTGGCCCAGGGGCAGGCGGTGGAGCTGGAGCTCGACGGCGTCGGGCCGCTGGCCGGTGAGATCGACTTCGCCAACGAGAACTTCCTCGGCCTCCGCACCGCGGACACGCTGTACCGCTTCTTCGGGCGCAACGCCTTCGGCGCACCCGTGGGCATGACCGTGCACGACTTCAGCTGCAGCGGGGACGCCGGGGCGACGGCGAAGGCCTGGGCCGGGTTCCTGACGAAGGTCTACGCCTGAGCCCGCGACGTGCATCCTGCCTGGCGATGCCCTGAACGTTCGAATTCGCCGGAACGGGCCGAAGTCGCCGGAATCGACCGGCGACTTCGGACGTTTCCGGCGACCTCGAGACGCGGGAAAGAAAGGGCGTCGCAGGGCGGCCCCGAGGGCGCCCGGTCTCAAGCGATGGCCGCGGCCGGCGGGGACGACAGGTTGCGCCGCAGCTGCGGGGAGGCCTCCAGCCGGTCCTGCGCCGAACGCAATGCCAGCACGGCCGTCTCCAGCTGCTCCGGTGGCAGCGTGAACGGCAACCGCAAGTACTGCTCAAACGCGCCGCCGACGCCGAACCGGGGTCCGGCGGCGAGCCGGATCCCGACGTCGGGGGCCAGCACCGCCAGTGCCGTGCTGATCGGCGCCGGGAGTCGGCACCAGACGGACAGGCCGCCGACGGGCCATTCGGGCTCCCAACCGGGCAGGTGCTCCCGAATCAGTTCCACCAGTTTGTGCCGGTTCTCGCGCAGCGCGGCCAGCCTGTCGGGGAGCGGCTCCGTCATGGCGTTGACCAGATGCGCCCCGGCGAGCTGCTCCACCACCGGCCCGCCCAGGTCCAGGGTGGTGCGGGCAGCGGCGAAACGCTGGATGAGGGGCTCGCTGGCGCGGATCCAGCCGGTGCGCAGCCCTGCCCAGTGCGACTTGCTGAGGGAACCGAGGGAGACCACCGCCGGGCTGAAAGCGGCCATGGGGGTCGAGGCGGCGCCGTCGAGGTTCAACTCCCGCAGCGTCTCGTCCACCACCAGCACAGTGCCCGACGCCGCGGCCGCCTTCACGAGCCGGCGCCGCTGGGAATCGGGCATCAGCCGGCCGGTGGGGTTGTGGAAGTCCGGCACCACATACGCCATCGCGGGGCGCTGCTGGAGCAGCGCCGTTTCCATGGCCTCGAGGTCCCAGCCGCCTGCGCCGTTGTGGGCAAGGCCGTTACCGCCTGCGCTGTGGACACGGCCGCCGTGGACTGCGCCGTTATGGCCTGTGCCGCCGGGGGCTGCGGCAGGCATGGCCACCGGGACCGGTCGGCAGCCCGCAGCCCGGATCGCGTCGAGGGCGTTCGGATAGCTAGGATGCTCCACGAGCACCGTGGTCCCGGACCGCCCGGCCAATGTGCGGAGCACAATGTTCAGCGCGTGCTGGGCGCCGGAGGTGACCAGGACCTGCGCGGCCGTTGTCGGGACCCCGGCGGCGGTGTACCGGGCCGCAATGGCTTCCCGGAGCGGGCCCACGCCCAGGGCGTCGTAGCCGAAGCCAGGCAGCAGGGCCGGCAATTCGGTCAGGGCCGCGGCAAAGGCCCGGTGCACCACTTCGCCGCTGGCGGGCAGGGAGGCATAAGCCAGGTCCAGGATCCCGTCCGGCACCGCCAGTCCGGGCGCGCCACTCAGCCGCAGGGCTCCGTCGTGGCCGCCGGCATGCAAGGGCCCCTGGCTCGGGATGCAGCTCCGGCTCCGACTGCCCTGGCCGCTGCTGAGGAAACCCTGCTCTCGCAGCAGGGCGTAGGCCGCCGTCACCGTGGTGCGGCTGATGCCAAGGGCCGCTGCCAGCGAGCGCTCGCTCGGCAGGGCGACGTCCAGGGCGACGCGGCCGTCGAGGATGAGCAGGCGGACGACGTCGGCCAGCTCGCGGTAAGCGGGGGCGGCACCGACGTTCCACTCGCCCAGCAGGCGGGCCAGCGACCCCGGAGTCAAAGAGACGGACATAGAGCCAGTATTTCAAACTGGCTATGGATTGCAAGGCCAGTTTTCGTGGAGGATGGAGACCATGTTGACCCGCAGACTCCTCCAGCTCCTCATCGGCCTCGCTCTTTACGGCATTTCCCTCGCCATGGTCATCCGCGCCAGCCTCGGCACGGCGCCGTGGGACGTGCTCCACCAGGGGCTGGCGGCCAGGACCGGGCTCAGCCTCGGCACGGTGGTGGTTGTTGTCAGCTTCCTGGTGCTGCTGCTGTGGATCCCGCTCCGGCAATGGCCCGGCGTCGGAACCCTGTGCAACGCGGTGCTGGTGGGGGTCTTCGCGGACATCGGGCTGGCCCTGATTCCACAGTTTTCGCATCTGGGCGGCCAGATCTGCCTGCTCGTCGGGGCCGTGCTGCTCAACGGCGTCGCCTCCGCCTGCTACATCGGCGCCCGCCTGGGCCCGGGCGCACGGGACGGGCTCATGACGGGCCTCGCCCGGCGGACGGGCTGGCCGGTCCGGGTGTGCCGCACCGGCATTGAAGTGGTGGTCCTTGGCGCGGGCTGGCTGCTGGGCGGCTCGGTCGGTGTGGGCACGGTGCTGTACGCGCTGGCCATTGGCCCCCTGGTGCAGTTGCTGCTGCCGCGGTTCACCGTTCCGGAAGCGCGTCCGGTCCCTGCGGCAGGAACTGAAGCAGCAGGAACTGAAGCGGCTGGAACTGAAACGTCCGGAACTGAAACGGAAGCCGTCGTTGCCGGGACGGCTGTCCCTGTGGCGGCGGTCCCTGTGGCGGCGGGCAGCGGGCCGGCCGATTGATCTCCGCGGGTTAATTCCCGTGGGCCCCGTCAGCTGGCGCCTTCTGATCCTGGGCCCGGCAGGGGCTGGCAGGTGGGGCAGTAGTAGATGTCCCGTTCCTCGGTGAAGGTGCCGGCGCCGTTCTCCTTGCCCAGGACGCCGCGGCGGATCGGAGTGCCGCATTTGAGGCACGGCTGGTGCTCGCGCCGGTAAACCCAGTAACCGGGACGCCCGGCGGTGCGGCCCACCGGCACGCCCCGCGCGTTCAGCACGGTGGTCCGCCGGCCCGGCCCGAGGTTGGCGGAGAGCAGGACCTGGGCGTCGGTAATGATGGCGGCCAGATCCGGCACTGCCGAGACGGGCGACGCCGGATGGACTCCCGCGAGGAAGCAGGCCTCGCACCGGTAGATGTTTCCGATCCCCGCGAGCTTGCTCTGGTCCAGCAGGGCGACGCCGATCGGAACGTCCGGAGCCGAGAGCAGCCGGTGTTCGGCCTCGGCCGCGTCCCAGTCCGGGCCCAGCAGGTCCGGGCCGAGGTGCCCCACGATGGTGTCCTCCTGGTCGGTCCGTACCACCTCAAGGATGCCCAGGGAGAACCCGACGGCGTCGGCCGTGGCGGTCCGCAGCACGCAGCGGGCCGTGAAGCCGGGCTTCCGCCAGCGGCCCCCGGGCGGGTAGACCTGCCAGCTGCCCTCCATCTTCAGGTGCGAATGGATGGTGAGCCGGTCGCTGGGCGTCGGGCCCTGGACGCGCATCAGCAGGTGCTTGCCGCGGGGCACCACCTCGGCCACGGTCCAGCCGCCGAGTTTCAGGGTGGCGAAGCGCGGGACCCTGAAGTCGGAGGAGACCAGTTCCTTCCCGGCCAGGGCAGCGTGCAGCTGTGCGGCGGCGCGGAAGACCGAATCGCCCTCAGGCACGGATCCTCAGTCCCTTGGGCGTGGAATAGGCCCCGGCCTGGGCGAGGGCAGCCGCCACCGGGGTGTCCAGGATGCCGTGGCCGTTGACCTTTTCCATGATCAGCTTGTCCACCGCGCCTCGGGTCACCACACCCACCAGGGCCGTGCCGGCCGCGGCCAGGACGTCGGGGTCGTCGCTGAACGCGAGCAGGGTCTTGCCGCCGCGCTCGACGTACAGCGCCAGGGCGCCGTCGACCAGGACCACGAGGGCGCCGGCCTTCCGGCCCGGGCGGTGGCCGGTGCCGGCGTCGACGTTGAGCGCAGGCCACGGCAGTGCGGCGCCGTAGGGGTTGGCGGGGTCGGTCGCGGCGAGGGCCAGGGCCACCGGCTCGGCCTTGTGCAACTCGGCGTCCTCGACGTAGGACCGCAGCCGGTCCACCGTGGCCGGGACGGCGAACTGCGCCGCGCCGAGGTGTTCGATGAAGTAGCCGCGGCGGCAGCGTCCGGCTTCCTCGAGCCGGGCCAGAACCTTGTACATGAGGCCGAAGCCGCCGAGGATGTTTTCTGCCATGACCGAGCCGCGGGTGACCACGCCATAGCGGTCCAGCAGCAGCTCCGCGGTGGCCCGGGCATGGATGGTGGGATCGAGCTCCGGGGAGGGCAGCGCGGACCAGCGTCCCGCGGCGAGCGGGGGAGCGGGCGCGGTGCCGGTCACGGATCCGTACCGGCCGCCGGTGAGTCCCGGTGATCCGAGCAGGCCGGTGCCGTGCGCCCGTCCGAGCCGGCTGAGCCGCGGCGCGCGGGCCCGCGGGGCGCGCCCCACCTGCCGGTGCGCGGTGTGGCCGCCGGCGATCAGGGCCCTGACGGGGGCGAACGTGTCGCCGGTAATCCGGCCCGCCCAGGCGAGATCCCAGAGTGCGGCCACCACGTCCTGGTCGCTGAGCACCGAATCCATGCCGCCGGCAACCTCGGTCAGCTGCCGGAAGAAGTAGCCGCCGCCGTTGTTCTGCAGGTGCTCGAGGAGCCGTCGCTGCGCGTCGCCGGGTTCGAAGTCGATGGACGGGTTCAGCGTCAGTTCGGCCGAATCGGCGAGGTGCAGGCTCACCCAGCCGTCGTTGCCGGGCAGCGAGCCGGCACCGGACCAGAGGACCTCGCCGGCGGCCATGAGCTCGTCCAGCATGGCCGGCTGGTAGTTGGAGACGCGGCTGGCCAGGACAAGCGGCTCCCATGCCGAGGCCGGAATGGGCACGCCGGAGAGCTGGTCGATGGCCGTGATAATGCCGTCCAGGCCGCGGAGCGCGGACTGCCCGCGGCCGCCCGGGGTCCGCACGTTCTGCCAGGCGGGAAGGAATCGGCCGTAGGCGGCGGCGTCCACCGGTTCGACTTCGGCGCGGAGCGCGGCGAGGGAACGGCGGCGCAGCCTGCGGAGGACCTCGGCGTCGCACCATTCGCTCACGCTGGCCGGAGGCAAAACAGTGGGCAAAACGGCGGGCTGGAACGCCTCCTCGCCGGATCCCTCCACCCCGGATTCTTCACCGCCGGCTGCCGTGCTGGCTGACGTGCCCGCCGGTGGCGCAGCGTGCGGGCGGAACTCTCCTTCCACCACGCGCCCGTCCGCGGCCAGCCGCTTCAGTGCCGTGCCGACGACGGCGACGCCCAGTCCCAGCCGCGCCGCGGCCTCGGCGGCGGTGAAGGGCCCGTGCGTGCGGGCGTAGCGCGAGACGAGGTCGCCGAGGGGGTCCGCGACCGGTTCGATGAAGGCCAGCGGCACACCCATGGGCAGCGGCACGCCGAGGGCATCCCGGAGCCGGGCGGCATCCTCGACGGCCGCGAAGCGTTCGATG
>NZ_CAKKMM010000248.1:0-5838 GCF_918698205.1 Microbacterium sp. Bi128
GGAGGAAAACTTCCCGGCGAGCCTGCGCGCGCAAAACGGCGGCAAGGGCGCGGACGTCATCCTCGACGTCGTCGGGGCCAAATACCTCGAGCAGAACATCGATGCGCTCGCCGACTACGGACGCCTCGTCGTGATCGGGCTGCAGGGCGGTGCGAAGGCGGAACTGGACCTTGGCCAGCTGCTGCAGAAACGGGCCGCCATCATCGCCACCGCGCTGCGTCCCCGCCCGGTCGAGGAAAAGACCGTGATCATGAACGCCGTCCGCGACGCCGTGTGGCCGATGCTGACCGATGGCAGGATCCGGCCCCTTGTGGCCAAGAGCTTCCCGCTGGACCAGGTCGCCGCCGCACACACCTACTTCGACTCCGGCGACCACGTGGGCAAGGTCCTGCTGGTCATGTAGCGGGGTGCCGGATCCGGCCTGAAACCGCAGGTCCGGGCCGACTTATTCCGTGCGGGGCATGCGCTGTTTTGCGGCAAGGACACCAAAGACGATACCGTGGTTCCATACGCGGTATACACGCGTCTTGGGGCGCGTGTATGCTGTGTGATTTCGTGACTTAGCGATTCCGGGGGGCGCCATGTCTATCCGTCACAGTCTCCTCGCCCTCTTGCAGGACCGCCCGCGCTACGGGTACCAGCTCAGGACCGAATTCGAGGACCGCACCGGGTCCTCCTGGCCGCTGAACATCGGACAGGTCTACACCACCCTGGACCGGCTGGAACGCGACGGACTGGTCCGCAAAGACGGCGGCGACGGCGACGGGCACGTCATCTACAGCATCACCACGGCCGGCCGGACCGAAGTCGGCTCCTGGTTCACGGCCCCGGTATCCCGCGCGAATCCGCCCCGGAATGAACTGGCCATCAAGCTCGCCCTCGGCCTCACAATTCCCGGGACAGACGTCGGCGCCATCATCCAGGCCCAGCGAACGGTCTCCATCCGCGCGCTGCAGGACTACACCAAGTCCCGCCGCGACACGGCCGCGCTTCAGCGCCCGGCCGACACCGCCAGGCTCCTGGTGCTGGATTCCCTCATCTTCCAGACCGAAGCCGAGGTGCGCTGGCTGGACCTCTGCGAGGCCCGCCTCGTGCAGCTCAGCAACCTCCGGGCGTAGCCGGGCCGACCGCTCGTCGCGCAATCCACACCGCCGGGCGCAGGGACCCGACCGGGACCCGCCCGCATTGGTAGGGTGCCGGAGGGCAGTTCTGTACCGGTGGACTGCCCAGCTGGGTTTCTCAAGGAGGAGACATGGGCACAATGCCAGATGGCACACAACGCGAAAGCACAAACAACCTCACGCAGGGCAGCGCGCGTGGCACCGCGCAACTCGACGACGGGGTCGTTCCGGACCCGTCCCTCCCGCCGACGTCGGTGGATGAGTCGGTCCGCGACGCCGCGGACCGCGCCTGGACGCCCGCCAAGATCGCGCTGTGGGCGGCCATTGCGCTGCTGGGCGGGATCGCCTGGTTCATGCTCGCCATCATCCGCGGCGAGACCGTCAATGCCATTTGGTTTGTGTTCGCCTCCGTCTGCACCTACCTGATCGGCTACCGCTTCTACTCCAAGGTCATTGAGCGTTACCTGACCAAGCCCAACGACCGCCGTGCCACCCCGGCCGAATACAAGGCCGACGGCAAGGACTACGTCCGGACGGACCGCAACGTCCTCTTCGGCCACCACTTCGCCGCCATCGCCGGCGCCGGCCCCCTGGTGGGCCCGGTCATCGCGGCCCAGATGGGCTACCTGCCCGGCACGATCTGGATCATCATCGGCGTCGTCCTTGCCGGCGCCGTCCAGGACTACCTCGTCCTGTTCTTCTCCATGCGCCGCGGGGGCCGGTCCCTGGGCCAGATGGCCCGCGAGGAACTCGGCGTCATCGGCGGCACGGCCGCCCTCGTCGCAACCCTGCTCATCATGGTGATCATCGTCGCCATCCTCGCCCTGGTGGTTGTCAACGCCCTCGGCGAGAGCCCCTGGGGCGTCTTCTCGGTGGGCATGACCATCCCGATCGCCCTCTTCATGGGCGTGTACCTGCGCTTCATCCGGCCGGGCAAGGTCATGGAGGTGTCCGTGATCGGTTTCGTGCTGCTCATGGCCGCCATCATCGGCGGCGGCGCCGTGGCGGGCACCGAATGGGGTGCCGCGTTCTTCCACCTGGACAAGGTCACCATCGCCTGGGGCCTCATCATCTACGGCTTCATCGCAGCCATCCTGCCCGTCTGGCTCCTCCTGGCCCCCCGCGACTACCTCTCCACGTTCATGAAGATCGGCGTGATTGTGATGCTGGCGCTGGCCATCATCGTGGTCCGCCCCGAAATCACCGTGCCGGCCTTCAGCGAGTTCGCCGGCCGGGACAACGGCCCGGTGTTCTCCGGCGCCCTGTTCCCGTTCCTGTTCGTCACGATCGCCTGCGGCGCGCTGTCCGGGTTCCACGCGCTGATCGCCTCCGGCACCACACCGAAGCTGATCGAGAAGGAGCGCCAGACGCGCCTGATCGGCTATGGCGGCATGCTCATGGAATCCTTCGTGGCCATCATGGCCCTCGTGGCAGCAATCTCCATTGACCGCGGCATCTACTTCGCCATGAACGCCCCCGTGGCGCTGACCGGCGGGACCGTCGAGACCGCGGCCGCGTGGGTCAACAGCCTGGGCCTGTCCGGCGTCAACATCACGGCCGGTGATCTCGCGCAGACGGCCAAGGACGTGGGGGAGCAAAGCATCGTGTCGCGTTCGGGCGGCGCGCCCACCCTCGCCGTAGGCCTTGCCCACATCATGCAGCAGTTCATCGGCGGCACGGCGATGATGGCCTTCTGGTACCACTTCGCCATCATGTTTGAGGCCCTCTTCATCCTCACGGCCGTCGACGCCGGCACCCGCGTTGCCCGGTTCATGCTCCAGGACTCGATCGGCAACTTCGTCCCGAAGTTCAAGGAACACTCCTGGCGCCCGGGTGCCTGGCTCTGCACGGCCATCATGGTGGCCGCATGGGGCGCGGTCCTGATCATGGGCGTCACCGACCCGCTGGGCGGCATCAACACCCTGTTCCCGCTGTTCGGCATCGCCAACCAGCTGCTGGCGGCCATCGCCCTCTCGGTCTGCCTGGCCATTGCCGCCAAGCGCACCGCCCCGAAGTACCTGTGGATCGTGGCGGCGCCGCTGGCGTTCGCCGCCGTCGTGACCATCACGGCGAGCTTCTACAAGATCTTCTCGCCCGTTCCGGCGGTGGGCTACTTCGCCAACAACGCAGCCTTCGCCAAGGCTCTTGCGGACGGCAAGACGTCCTTCGGAACCGCCAAGACCCAGGCCGCCATGGAGGCCGTGGTCCGCAACACCATGATCCAGGGATGGCTCTCGATCATCTTCGTGGTGCTGAGCATCATCGTCATCGTCACGGCTGTGATGGCGACCATCAAGGCCCTGCGGAACACGGCCGCGGGGCTCCCCAACGCCGAGAACGAAGACCCCGCCCGGGCCTCCCGTGTCTTCGCCCCGGCAGGGTTTGTTCCCACGGCGGCGGAGCGTGACCTCGTGGCCGAGTGGAACCAGCTCCCGGCCGGAGAAAGGCTCGAAAAGTCCGGGCACCACTGATGCGGAGCCCGACGTGAACGCCGTCCTTGCCGGGTTCCGCGGCTTTGCCGCGTACCTCGGCGGAGTCCTGGGCGCCGATGCCTACAAGAAGTACCTGGAACACCATGAGGCCGCCGGGCACACCAGCCCGCCCCTCACCGAGCGGGACTTCTGGCGTGACCGGACCGACCGGCAGGACACCAACCCGCAGGGGCGGTGTTGTTGAGGCGGTGCTGCTGAGCCGGTGTTGTTGAGCTGGTGCTGCTGAGCCGGTGTTGCTGAGCGGCTGATGCTGGGCAGCTGGCCCGGCCGGGCCGGGGGAGGGGCGGCGTGGGGCACAACGGTGTCCGACGCCGCCCCTCCGCTTCCGGCGGACGCCGGGTCCGGGGCGCCCGGCGCGTGAGAGTATGAAGCCATGAGCGATCAGCACGACACTCAGCCCCGCGCCCAAACTGCCGACGACGTGCCCGTCGAAGGCACACCCGTGGATGACGCCCTGCCCGGGACGCCCCTGGCGCCACCGGCTGCAGTGCCGCCCGGCCGCGCCGGTGGATCCGGTGCCGGGCCCAGGCCGCCCCGGGGCAGCGAACTTCAGGACCTCGTGGACCAGCCCGCGAAGGTCATGCGGATCGGCACGATGGTCAAGCAGTTGCTGGACGAGGTGAAGTCCGCGCCCCTGGACGACGCGGCCCGCGTCCGGCTGGCCGAAATCCACGACCGGTCCATCAAAGAACTCGAGGACGGCCTGGCCCCGGAGCTCGTTGAGGAGCTCGAACGGATCAACCTTCCCTTTCCGGAGAACGCCACCCCCTCCGACGCGGAACTGAGGATAGCCCAGGCCCAGCTGGTCGGCTGGCTTGAGGGGCTCTTCCACGGCATCCAAACGGCCATCGCGGCGCAGCACGCCGCCAGGGAGCACACCTACGCCCAAATGCAGCTGCGCCAGCTGCCGCCCGGAACCGTGATCGCGCCGGGCGTCATCATCGGGGAAAACGGCGAACCGGTCCGCGCCGCCGCGCCGCGTCACGGCGCGGAGTCCCCCGAGCCGCCCGAACCCGCGGACCCTGACCATGGCCCGGGCCAGTACCTTTAGCGCGACCTTGGGCTTCTTCAGCGCAGCACGGCAAGGCCGCAGGGACGACGCAGAACTTGGCAAGGGGCTCTGGCGGCGCGCCCACGACCGGTTCAACCGCGGACTTGACCGCTACCACCAGGTCCTTGAGGGGGTCGAAGACGAGGCCCTGTACGGCGAGCTCGTCGAGATCGCCAATCAGCTCTCCGCGCTCGCGCCCCGGGTCCGGCAGGTCTGCGTGGAGGCCCAGCGGCGCTTTCCCAGCAGTGGATTGGATATCCCGGGGCCGCTGGCAGGGGTCCACCGCGCCCTGTCGACGGCCGGCAACTCCCTGGCCATGACGGCTGAGGCGGCCGCGATGCTCCGGCTCGCAGTGGGGCCGGTCCCGGCCGGTGCCGCGTCGGTGCGCCGGCGCGCCGATTCCGTGCTGGAACAGGTCCACGACGCCGAGCGGCGGCTTGCGGAAGCCGACGGCGGCGGGCCTACGCCAGCCTGAGCCGCTACGCGAATTAGTCTCTTGCACAGGCCCGCCCCGGCATGGCTGGGGTTCCCGATATTTCCCGAAATCCCCGGGTATTCCCGGTTACGCGCCTAGCTTAGCGGCGGCCTGTCGCTGGCCGGAGGGCGCCGAAGTTGGCAGGATACTTATATGACTTTTTCACCGGAACTGACTTTCAATGACGGCAACACCATCCCCCAGCTTGGCTACGGCGTGTGGCAGGTTGAAGATGACGTGGCCGAAAAGGTGGTTGTCCAGGCGTTCGAGGCCGGCTTCCGCCACATCGACACGGCAAAGATCTACGGCAACGAAGCAGGCGTAGGCCGCGCCATCGAGCGTTCCGGCCTCAAGCCCGAGGAAATTTTCATCACCACCAAGCTGTGGAACGCGGACCAGGGCTACGAGTCCACCCTGAAGGCGTTCGAGGAATCCATGGAGCGGCTCGGCCTCGAGACCCTGGACCTGTACCTGATCCACTGGATGCAGCCCAAGCAGGACAAATACGTTGACACCTGGAAGGCCCTCATCGAGCTCCAGAAGCAGGGCAGGGTCAAGACCATTGGCGTCTCCAACTTCACCAAGGAAGGCCTGCAGCGCCTGATCGATGAGACTGGCGTAGTTCCGGCCATCAACCAGGTCGAACTGCACCCGTTCTTCAGCCAGGCCGACCTGCGCGAATTCAACGCGTCCAAGGGC
>NZ_CAKKMM010000249.1:0-5827 GCF_918698205.1 Microbacterium sp. Bi128
GACCGCCGACGAATACGACCTGTTCTGGTCGCTGTCCTTCGCCGTCACCGCCGCGACGTGGGAGCGCCTCGGCGGATTCCACGACGCGTACGAGGGGTACGGCGCCGAGGACACCGACCTCGCCTGGACCGCGCGGGCCGCCGGCATCCCCCTGGTGTGGACGGGCGGGGCGGATGCCTACCACCAGTGGCATCCGGTGTCCTCACCGCCGTGGCAGCACCTCGACGATATCCTCCGCAACGGCGCCGCGTTCCACCGCCGCTGGGGCGTCTGGCCCATGGGCGGCTGGCTGGAGGCCTTCGCCGCCGCCGGCGCGATCGAGCGCCGCGGCGCCACGTGGCTGCGCCTTCCCAGCGCGTGAGGGGTCAAGAATTGTCGCTTCGGCAGCCCGGAAGCGACACACTCTGACCCCTCACGCGAGAGATAGCTAGGCGCTCCGCAGCCAGGCCGTTGCCTCGCCGGGCAGGGTGCCCGACTCGACCGGCGCGCTCGACAGCAGCACCTCGCCCGCGGGCAGGGCGACCGGCTCGGTGCCGAAGTTCGTCACGACGGTCCAGCCGTCGGGGCGGGTGAAGGCCACCACCTCGTCACGGCCGAGGTCGAGCCACTCCAGATCCTCGGCGGTCTGCAGCTCGTGCCGCAGGTCGAGGGCGCGGCGGTAGAGCGACAGCGTCGAACCCGGGTCGCCATCCTGGCGGTCGACGGCGTACGCGGCGAACCATTCCGGCTGCGGCAGGTGCGCCCCCGCCCCGCCGAAGCCGAACGCGGGCCCGGAAGCGCTCCACGGCAGCGGCACGCGGCATCCGTCCCGCCCCTGGTCGACACCGGGGCTGCGGAAGAACGTCGGGTCCTGGCGCTGGGCGTCGGGGATGTCGGCGACCTCGTGCAGCCCCAGCTCCTCGCCCTGGTACAGGTACGCCGAGCCCGGGAGACCCAGGACGAACAGCGCCGCAGCGCGGGCACGACGTTCGCCGCGCTCGGCGTCGAGGGTCGGCTCGACCCCGCCCGAGAGCAGCCACCGGTTGCCGTGCTTGAGGGTCGGGCGACCGTCGGCACCGCGCTCAGCGTCGGGCAGGCCGTAGCGCGTGGCGTGGCGGACGACGTCGTGGTTCGACAGCACCCACGTCGTCGACGACCCCGACTCGGCGGCGAGCGCGAGGTTGTCGGCGACGATGCGGCGGAACTGGCCCGCGTCGAAGTCGGCCTCGAGCAGGTCGAAGTTGAACGACTGCCCCAGGCTCTCGATGCTCGCGTACAGCGGCACACGCGAGGGGTGCACCCACGCCTCGGCGACCGCGGTACGGGGCGGGTCGTACTCGTTGAACACGGCGCGCCACTCGGCGTAGACCTCGTGCACGTCGTCGCGGTCGAGCAGGGGGTGGGTACCGTCCTGCGGCATCGCGGCGAGCTCGGCGGCCGACGGCAGCGGTTCGCTGAGGTCCTTGGTGAGCATGTGGGCGACGTCGATACGGAACCCGTCGACACCGCGGTCGCTCCAGAACCGCAGGGTGCAGACGAAGTCCGCCCGCACTTCGGGGTTCGCCCAGTTCAGGTCGGGCTGCGACACGTCGAAGTTGTGGAAGTACCACTGCCCGTCCGCGACACGCTCCCACGCGGACCCGCCGAACACCGACTGCCAGTCCGTCGGCGGCTCGGACCCATCGGGACCGGTCCCCTCGCGGAAGATGTACCGGTCGCGCGCGGCCGACCCGCGGCCGGCGGCGAGAGCCTCCTGGAACCACGCGTGGTCGTCCGAGGTGTGGTTCGGCACGATGTCGACGACGACCCGGATGCCATGGGCGTGCAGCTGCGCGATGAGCTCGTCCATGTCGGCCAGGGTCCCCAGGCGCGGGTCGACGTCGCGGTAGTCGGCGACGTCGTACCCGCCGTCGGCGAGCGCCGAGGGGTAGAAGGGGCTCAGCCAGATGGCATCCACCCCCAGTTCGGCGAGGTACGGCACGCGCGCGGTGATGCCGGGGATGTCGCCGAGGCCGTCGGCGTTGCTGTCGGCGAAGCTGCGGGGATACACCTGGTACACCACGGCCTGGCGCCACCAGTCGGGGGCGTCGGAGAGGGCGCGGGCGTGCACGGAGGGTGCGGCGGAGGTCACAAGAGGGTCCTTTCGGGGAGGGGTCGATCAGCCCTTGACGGCGCCCTGCGTGACACCGGCCATCACCCATCGCTGGGTGAAGAGGTAGGCGACGATCGCGGGGGCCATGGCCATGAGGTACGACGCGAAGGCGACGTTGTAGTTGTTGCTGAACTGCGTCTGGAACAGGTTCTGACGCACGGGCAGCGTCTGCATCGCGGGATCGCTGATGATGAGCGAGGGCATCATGAAGTCGTTCCACGCGTACAGGAAGGCGAAGATGCCGACGGTCGCGCTCATCGGCGCGAGCAGCGGGAAGATCAGCCGCCAGAAGGTCTGCCACGTCGTCGCGCCATCGATGCGCGCGCTCTCCTCGAGCTCGAGCGGGATCGAGCGCAGGAATGCCGTGAACAGCAGCACGCTGAAGCTCAACTGGAACATCGTGGCGAGGATGATCACGCCGAACGGGTTGTCGAGCCCGACCCGGCCGGTGAGCTGGATCTGCGGCAACGCCACCACGGGGAACGGGATGAACATCGCCGCGAGCAGGTAGAAGAACGAGTACCGGAAGAGCTTGCGGTCCCAGTTGCGGGCGATCGCATAGGAGGCGAAGGCCGCGAGAACGATGGTCGCCAGCACGGTTCCGGCGGTGACGAGGAGCGAGATCGCGAGCCCGACGGGGAATTTCGTCAGCGTCCACGCCTGCACGAACCCGTCGAAGCTGATCGGCGCCGGGAACGAGAAGGCGTTGCCGTCGACGACCTGCGCCCCGCTCTTCAGCGCCATCGTGACGGTGACGTACAGGGGCAGCAGCACCGTGACGGAGCAGAGGACGAGGATCGTCGTGGTCGACCAGTTGATCCGCTCCGTCCCCACGCGGCGCGGCCGCCGTTCGGTGCGGCGCTGATCGGGGAGGGCGAGGTCGGCCTGCTCGAAGGCGAGCGCCGGCTGGTTGACAGCGGTCATGAGAGGGTGTTCCTTCCCCGGGTCAGCGAGAGCTGCAGCAGCGAGATGACGACGGCGACGAGGAAGAACAGGGCCGCGTTGGCCATCTGATAGGCGTAGTCGCCGCCGTTGAAGCCGAAGATGATCGACATCGCGACGCTGCGGGTCGCGGTGCCGGGACCGCCATTGGTGAGACCGACGATGATGTCGTAAGCGTTGAGGAACCCCTTGAAGCCGAGGATGACGTTGATGACGACGTACCCGGCGACCAGCGGGAGCGTGATGCGCAGCAGTTGCTGGACCTTGCCGGCGCCGTCGAGGCCCGCGGCCTCGTAGACGTCACCCGGTACCGAGAGAAGCCCGGCGATGTAGATCAGGAGCGTCCCCGGGATCGCCTGCCACGCGGTGACGATCACGATCGCGACCCACGCGAGGTCGGGGTTGGCGAGCAGGCTCGATTCGAGCCACGGGATGCCGAGGGCGGCTCCCGCCTGCGGCAGAGAGTTGCTGAACAGGAAGTTGAAGACGAAGGCGATGATGATGCCCGAGATCACCATCGGGATGACGAACACGGTGCGCAGCGCTTTCTTGAAGCGGATCTGCGCCGTCAGCCCGACGGCCAGCAGGAACGCCGCGATGTTGACGACGATGACCGTTGCGACCGAGAACCCGAACGTGAACAGGTACGCCTGGAGGATGGCCGGGTCGCTGAAGAGGGCGATGTAGTTCGTCAGCCCGACGAAGTTCCACTCGCCGAGGCCGATGGAGTCGGTGAAGCTGAAGAAGATGCCGATGATGCCCGGCACCGTGATCGCCAGCGTGAACAGCACGAGGGTCGGGATCAGGAAGACGTAGTAGATCGGCTCGACGCGGCGGGTGCTGCGGCGCGCAGCGGCCTTCCCTCCGGTGACGATCGTCGTCGTGGTGGTCATCGCTGGCCTCCCTCGGCGGCGGCGGAGGCGGAGTCGGTGGTCGACGCGGCGGGCTGCCGGAAGGCCAGGCGAGCCCAGTCCTGGTCCATCGTGCGCAGCGTGTTCTGGGGCGAGGCGCCGAGGATCATCGCCTGGGCGTAGTTGAAGACGGGGATCGTCTTCGGCACGAGGACCGATGCGCCCTGGTAGATGCGGCCCGCGTCGTAGAACGGGATCATCCCGGCGACGCGCGGGTCACTCGGCGAGGGCGCGTCCTTCGTCGGCGCGAACCCGAGCTGCGACTCGTTGTAGGCCTCGATGATCTGCGGCTGGTAGAGGTACTCGAGGAAGTCGCGCGCGGCATCCTGATGGCGTGAGCCCTCGGGGATGGTCGCGGCGAGGTCCATGTTGACCCGCACGGCGAGGTCGGCGGGGTCGTCGGTCATCGGGAGCGGGAACGTCCCCACCGCGAGGTCGGGCGCGGTCTTGGCGATCTCGCCGAGCGCCCATGGCCCCTGCAGGTACATCGCCGCCTGCCCCTGGGCGAACGCGAGGTTCCCGTCGCCGTAGGCCCGGCTGTCGGCATCCGGGTTCGTGTAGGTCGTGGCGAGCTCGCTCATGCGGCTCATGGCACCGGCGAAGTCCCTCTGGAACGACACCGCGGAATCGGCTCCCACCCGGTCGCCCTCGGCGGCGAGGGCGTCGAAGAAGTCGAGCACGTCGAGCGATCCGCCGATCGAGTAGTCGTACCAGCCCTGCCCCACGGTCCAGTCGTCCTTGAAGGTGCCGTAGAAGGGGGTGATGCCGTTGGCCTGGAGCGTCTCGGCGGTCCGGAGGAGTTCGTCCCACGTCGTGGGGACGTCGAGCCCGAGTTGATCGAAGATCTCGGTGTTGTAGATGACCGACGAGGCCATCACCGAGTACGGCAGCGCACTGGTGCGGCCGGCGCAGACGCCGTACTGGTCCATGAGCGGCTGCAGGTCCTCGCGGACCGTCGCCGCCGCCGCGGTGCCGGACAGGTCGGTGAGCGCACAGCGCTGCACGAACCGGGCGACTTCGTAGTTGTAGTTCGCGAGCATGATGTCGGGCGGATTGCCCCGGACGAAGCTCGCCGAGACGACGTCGACGCCCGAGGCGTCCATCTCGACCCGCACCCTGTCCTGCGAGGCGTTGTAGTCCGCCACCACCTGGTTCATGAACGCGAGCGCCTCACGTTTGCTGAAGGTGAAGCGGATGGTCTCGCGGCCGTCGGCGGAGCAACCCGCGAGCATCGCCGCTCCCAGTGCCGTCACCGCCCCCGCCGCGACCCACCGTCGCACCGTTGCCGTCTTCGCTGACACGTGTCCTCCTCGCATCGTTGCGACTTCCTAGAATCAGAGAGTAAATCTACTCGCCAAATCAATTCGATGACGGCAGTATTGCAGGAGACACGAAGGGGGTCAAGATCCGATGACGGATGCCACACCCTCGGTGCCCTCGCTCCGCCGCCACAGCCTCGACGCCGTGCTCGCCTACGCCTGGGACGCCGAGGCGTTCACCGCCAGCGACGTCATGTCGGCGGTCACCCTCACCCGCTCGACGACGATCGACGTGCTCGACGAGCTCGTCGTGCGCGGCCTCCTCGTCGAGATGCCGAACGCCCGCGCCGTCGGCGAGTACTCCAAGGGTCGCCCCGCGCGACGCTTCGCCCTGCGCGACGACGCCGGTCTCGTCGTCGGGGTCGACGCGGGCCGCGGCCACGTCACCGCGACCGTCGCCGACCTCCGCGGACGCGCGGTCGCGACCTCGCGCCTCGCGGTCGACCCCGAACGCGATTCGCCGGAACGTCGCCGCCGCGCCGCCGAGAAAGTCGTCGAAGCGACCTTGACGCGCGTCGCTCGGG
>NZ_CAKKMM010000250.1:0-5802 GCF_918698205.1 Microbacterium sp. Bi128
GATCCAGGGCACGCCCGGCGCGTTCCCGGGCGGTAAACTCCGCCAGCTGCTCCGCGTCGGGCAGCTCGCCGTTCCAGAGCAGGTAGGCGACTTCCTCGAAGCTGCACTTGGCAGCCAGTTCCTGGACAGGGTAGCCGCGGTACAGCAGCGAGTTCGTGTCCGGGTTGACCTTGGAGACTGCGGTGTAGTCCACCACGACGCCGGCGAGGCCCTTTTTAATGTCCTGTTCAGCCATGCTGAAACTCCTTTGTTCCTAACGCCTGTATACCGGCACGTGCCGGAGGTTCTATGCGGGGCTTACTTACCGGGGATCTGGAAATTAAAGACTCCGGTATCGAAACGGTTGTAAGCCTCGTAATCAACGAGATCGTACAAACGCGCACGGGTCAGCATGCTTCCAACCTGTGCCTCCTGGGTTCCGTCGGCCTTAATCGATTCCAGAGTACGCTCCGCAGCGCCCATGGCACTACGGAGCAGCGTCACCGGATAAATGACCATATTGACGCCGACGCCGGCCAGCTCCTCCACGGTGAACAAGGCACTCTGGCCGAATTCGGTCATGTTGGCCAGGATCGGGACGTTGACGGCGTCGCGGATGGCCTGGAATTCGGCCAGGTCCTTCATCGCCTCCGGGAAGATCGCGTCCGCACCGGCCTCCACGAGCGCTTTGGCACGCTCCTGGGCGGCCTCGAGCCCGTCCGTGGCGCGGATGTCGGTCCGGGCCATGATCAGGAAGTTCGGGTCGCGGCGGGCATCGGCCGCGGCCCGGATCCGCTTGGTGGCGGTTTCCAGGTCCACGACGTTCTTCCCGTCGAGGTGGCCGCAGCGCTTGGGGTTGAACTGGTCCTCGATGTGGCAGCCGGCCAGGCCGGCGTTCTCGAGTTCCTGGACCGACCGGGCCACGTTCATGGGCTCACCGAAGCCGGTGTCGGCGTCGACGATTGCCGGCAGGTCCGTCATCCGGGCGATCTGCCCGGCGCGGGTGGCGACCTCCGTGAGGGTGGTCAGCCCGATGTCCGGCAGGCCCAGGTCATTGGCGAGGACGGCGCCGGAAATGTACACCCCGGCGAAGCCCTTCTCCTCGATCAGCCGCGCCGAGAGCGGGTTGAACGCGCCGGGGAACTGGGCGATGGTGCCGGAGGCGAGGATTTCGCGGAACCGGATCCGCTTTTGCTCCGGGGTGACTTTCGAATACAACATTAGAAGAGTCCCTTCGGGGCGCCGGCGAGGTCGATCACGCCGTCGGCGGCCTGGATGTTCAGCTGGTCCAGCTCGCCGGCGGCGAGCTCGGGGAGCCGGGCGGCGGCGGCGAGGAAACGCTCGATCTCCTCGTCGGCCACCAGACCGGCGGCGAGGGTGCGGAACTTGTTGACGTACTGCTCCCGGGCGAACGGCCGGGCGCCCAGCGGGTGGGCATCGGCGACCGCGATGTCATCGGTGATGACCGTGCCGTCCTTGAGCGTGATCTCCACGGTGCCGCCGAAGGCCTTCTCGGCGATGTCCAGGGAGTGGTAACGGCGGGTCCATTCCGGGTCCTCGACCGTGGTGACCTTGTGCCAGAGTTCCACGGTGTCGGGGCGGGCGGCGCGTTCCGGGGCGTAGGAGTCCACGTGGTGCCAGGTGCCGTCCTGCAGGGCGACAGTGAAAATGTACGGGATCGAGTGGTCCAGCGTCTCGCGGCTGGCCGTGGGATCGTACTTCTGCGGGTCGTTGGCGCCGGAGCCGATCACGTAGTGGGTATGGTGGCTGGTCTTGATCAGCACGGATTCGACATTGGCCGGGTCCGTGACCTCGGGGTGTTCGCCGTTGAGCTTGCGGGCGAGGTCGATCCACGCCTGGGCCTGGTATTCGGCCGAGTGTTCCTTGGTGTACGTGTCCATGATGGCCCGCTTGGCCTCGCCGGCCTCAGGCAGCGGCACGGTGTAGGAGGCGTCCGGGCCGTCCAGCATCCAGGCGATCACGCCGTCTTCGCCCTCGTAGATCGGTACGGGCGAGGTCTGGCCGCGCATCGCACGGTCCGCGGATTCGACGGCCATTTTGCCTGCGAACGCGGGGGCGTGCGCCTTCCAGGTGGAGATTTCGCCCTTGCGGGACTGCCGGGTGGCGGTGGTGGTGTGCAGCGCCTGGCCGACCGACTGGAAGATGGTCTCGACGTCGAGGCCCAGCAGGGTGCCGATGCCGGCGGCCGCGGACGGGCCGAGATGGGCCACGTGGTCGATCTTGTGCTTGTGCAGGCAGATGGCCTTGACCAGGTTGACCTGGATCTCGTAGCCGGTGGCGATGCCGCGGACCAGGTCCCGGCCGCTGGAACCGACGTGCTGGGCGACGGCCAGGACCGGGGGGATGTTGTCACCCGGGTGCGAGTAGTCCGCGGCCAGGAAGGTGTCGTGGTAGTCGAGTTCACGGACCGCGACGCCGTTGGCCCAGGCGGCCCATTCGGGGGAGACGCGTTCCTCGATGCCGAAGACCTTGGCGCCCTTGCCGCCGGTGCTGGGGCCGTGGGTGAGGGCCTGGGCCCGGGCCGCGACGATCGGGGCGCGGTTCAGCGAGGCAACCGCCACCGAGGCGTTGTCGATGATCCGGTTGATCACCATGTCGGTGACCTCATCGGTGACCTCCACGGGATCCGCGGCGACCTTGGCGATCTTGTAGGCGAGCTGGTCCTCGCGGCCCAGGTTTTCCTCGCTCTTGTAAACGCGGACGTGGTGTTCCTTAACCATGGTGCTCCCTTTGCTGAGGTGTATGGGTGGCTTTGACGTGCGAAAGACTGCGGTGCAGGTGAAGCGTGGTGGCGGCCTCGGCCAGGCGCGGGTTGCCAGCGGCGATCGCCTCGGCGATGGCAGCGTGCTCGGCGGCCGCGGCAGTAAGCCGGGCGGCGTCGTCGGCGGCCAGGCGCCGGACGCGCACGAGGTGGACGCGGAGACTGCGCATGGCCTGGACGAGGTAGGCGTTGGAGATGGCGGCGTCGATGGCCGCGTCCAGCCGTCCGACCAGCCCGTAATAGTCGTGCAGGGCCGGATCCTGTCCGCCGATCAGTTCCGGGGCCTGGAGCAGTTCGCGCCGCAACGCATCGAAGGTTGCGGGGTCGCCGCGCTCGGCGGCCAGGGCGGCGGCCCTGCCCTCGAGGGTTTCGCGCAGTTCGAACAGTTCGTCGATGTCGTCCAGGGAAATGTCGGTGACGACGACGCCGCGGCCGCCCGCCGTCGTCGTCAGCCCTTCGGCCGTGAGCCGGCTCAGGGCCTCCCGCAGCGGGGTGCGGGAGATGCCGAGGCGCGCCGACTGTTCCACCTCCGCGAGCACGGTTCCGGGCAGGAGACGCCATTCGATGATGTCGTCGCGCAGGGCCGCGTAGGCCTTGTCGCTGGCGCGCATCCTGCCTCCTTCGGTGGCGGCTGTGTCGGGATGGAACAACATCAGTGTATACACGCAACGGCTCGTTGCCCAGCAATTGCCGCCTGTGGTGAACAAATAGCCGAGTTGTGTATACATGACCCTTGTATCGCCGGTCCGCCCCGGTTTACCCTTGTCTATCATTGGTCGCATCACAACGTCGTGGACAGGATGTACGTCATGGTCACCAAGAGCTACCGGGCAGCCTACGAACGGAGCCTGGAACATCCCGCAGAGTTCTGGCTGGAGGCCGCGGAAGGGATCTCCTGGCAGACGCCCCCGCGGCTGGCCCTCGACGCGGGCCGGGCACCGCTCTACGACTGGTTTCCGGACGGGGTCCTGAACACGTCGTACAACGCCCTCGACCGGCACGTCGCCCAGGGTAGGGGTCAGCAGGATGCCCTGGTCTACGACTCCGCGATGGTGGGCATCCGGCAGAGCTATACCTATGCGGAACTGACGGACCTCGTGGCCCGGTTCGCCGGTGTCCTGCGCCGCAGCGGCGTCGGCAAGGGCGACCGCGTGGTGATTTACATGCCGATGATCCCCGAGGCCGTCATCGCGATGCTGGCCACCGCACGGCTCGGCGCCGTGCACTCGGTCGTCTTCGGCGGGTTTGCCCCCAAGGAACTTGCCGCCCGCATCCGCGACGCAGCCCCCGCGGCGGTGGTGACGGCGTCCGGCGGCATCGAGCCGTCGCGCCGGATTGAGTACCTGCCTGCCGTCGCCGAGGCCCTCAGTATCGCCGGCGCCGCCGAAACCCCGGTGCTGGTCAAGGCCAGGGACGGCTTCGGCTCGACGGTGGCCTCCATGGCGGCCGAGCACCCCGGGTGGCTCGACTGGGACACCGAGATGGCCTCCGCCGAGGCGGCCGCGCCGGTGGACGTCAAGGCGACGGACCCGCTGTACATCCTCTACACCTCGGGCACCACCGGCTCGCCCAAGGGCGTGGTGCGGGACAACGGCGGCCACGCCGTGGCCCTGAAATGGACCATGGAAAACCTCTACGACGTCGGCCCCGGCGACGTCATGTGGACCGCCTCGGATGTCGGCTGGGTGGTGGGCCACTCCTACATCGTCTACGGTCCGCTGCTGGCCGGCGCCACCACGGTGCTGTACGAAGGCAAGCCGGTGGGGACGCCCGACGCCGGCGCGTTCTGGCGGGTCATCCAGGACCACAAGGTCAACGTGCTGTTCACCGCGCCCACCGCGCTGCGGGCCATCCGCAAGGCCGACCCTGAGGGCCGGTTCCTGGACAAGTACGACATTGCCAGCCTGCGGACCCTGTTCGCGGCCGGCGAGCGGCTGGACACCGATACCTTCCACTGGGCCTCCCGGGTGCTCGGTGTTCCGGTGGTCGACCACTGGTGGCAGACGGAGACGGGCTGGGCCATCTGCGCCAACCCCCGAGGCCTCGGCGGACTGCCGATCAAGGCCGGGTCGCCGAGCGTCCCGATGCCCGGCTTCCGGCTCAACGTCGTCGACGGCGCGGGCGGGGACGTCGAGGCCGGCACGGAAGGCAACATCGTCCTCGGCCTGCCGCTGCCGCCTGGCACCCTGACCACGCTCTGGCGCAACGACGACCGCTACATTTCCTCGTACCTCCAGGCGTTTGAGGGCTACGGTGCCGCCGGTGGCTCGGGCTACCGGGACGAGGACGGCTATGTCTTCGTCATGGGCCGCACGGATGACATCATCAACGTCGCCGGACACCGGCTCTCCACCGGCGCCATGGAACAGGTGATCGGCCAGCACCCGGCAGTTGCCGAATGCGCCGTGATCGGCCTCGCCGACCCGCTCAAGGGCCAGCGGCCCAGCGGCTACGTGGTCCTCAAGTCCGGGGTGGACGTGCCCGAGGAAGTCCTGGTCAAGGACCTGATCGCCCTGGTCCGGCGCGACATCGGGGCCGTGGCGGACTTCAAGCACGTCACCGTGGTGGATGCCCTGCCGAAGACCCGTTCGGGAAAGATCCTGCGCAAGACCATGCGCCAGATCGCCGACGGCGAGACCTACGTGGTGCCCTCCACGATCGAGGACGCCGGCGTGATCGACGCGCTGCTCGACACCCTGCGCCCCGGCCCTACGGAGTGACCGGAGCAGCCTCGTGGTCTAGTGATAGTCGCCGGCCCGTTCGCGGGCGATTTCCAACAGGGTGGAGTGGAAGGCCACCTCGGCCGGGGCATAGACCTTGTCCTCCCGCTGCGCCAGCAGTATTCTCCGCAGCGGGGCAGCGGAGCCCAGGCTCAGCACCTTCACGTCGGGATGCTGAAGTGCCACGGCGGTTTTGGGCACCATAGCCACGCCCATTCCCACGCTGACCATGGCCTGGGCCTCCTGGTAGTCGTTGGCCAGGAAGGCAATCTCCGGTTCGAATCCGGCGTCGTGAGCGGAACGCTGCAGCACCTCCACGAC
>NZ_CAKKMM010000251.1:0-5799 GCF_918698205.1 Microbacterium sp. Bi128
GCCCAGCAAAATCGAACCAGTCTGAATTCGACGGACTCTGATGCCGTCGTCTTGACCTTCTATGGAGCCCAGTCGGCGTCGTCCGCTGGCGTTTTGTCAGTTTCCATAGGACAGTGCCTGCCGCAGGATCACTGCCAACAGGGCACCGGCCGCGAGAATGACAGCCCAGGTTTCCCTGCGCAACCGCCGATCAGCGCGCTTCCGGTGCGATGACTCGCGCGCTGGCCGCGGCCGGCTACGCGCTAATTTCGACCCGAACATAATCCTCCCGGTGGAACATTCGCCGTTCGGACCAGCCGTCAAGGACAACCCAGATGATGGATCCGTCTGGCGTGGTTCCGTCCACGGTGCCGGAGCCGATAGGGCGGCCGTCCTGCGAGAGCCTCACCGGCTGCCCGACGGGCAAGGCGTTCCACGACACTGGGCGCCAGCGTGGCACATTTGTCGGTTTCATGGCCTACCGCAAGATGACGGTGCGGTTGCCGAGCAGCAGGATCCTGCCTTCACAATGCCAGCGGACGGCGTTGCGGAGGGCCGCGCATTCGGCGTCCCGGCCCACCGCCACCAGGTCATCAGCGGTGTACGTGTGGTCCACCTCGATGACCTGCTGGGAAATGATCGGGCCCTCGTCGAGTTCGGCGTTGACGTAGTGAGCCGTGGCGCCCACGGTCTTGACGCCGCGGTCGTAGGCCTGGTGGTAAGGCTTTGCGCCTTTGAAGCTGGGCAGGAACGAGTGGTGGATGTTGATGGTCCGTCCCGCCAGCTGAGCCGAGAGCTCATCGCTCAGGACCTGCATGTAACGGGCCAGGACCACGAGTTCCACGTCGAAGGCGTCCACCAGCTCCATTAGCCGGGCCTCCGCCTCGGGCTTGGTGTCCTTGGTGACTGGCAGGTGGAAGAACGGGATGCCGTGCCACTGGACCAGGCCCTCCTGGTCGCGGTGGTTGGATACCACCGCGACGATTTCCACCGGGATGTCGCCGGTGCGTGCCCGGAAGAGTAGATCGTTGAGGCAGTGGCCCATTTTGGACACCATCACCAGGACACGGCGTTTGCGGCCGTGCGGTTCCAGCTGCCAATTCATCTCCCACTTTTCGGCCACAGGCGTGAAGTCGCGGCGCAGGTCCTCGGTGCTGAAGGAATCCTGCCCTAAGGAGGCGTCGGAGGAGGAACCCGAGGAAAAGTGGACGCGCATAAAGAAGTGCCGTTGCCCCTTGTCCCCGTACTGCTTGATGTCCAGGATGTCGCAGCCGTGGTTGAGCAGGAATCCCGAGACCGAATGGACGATGCCCGGCGACTCAACACAGTCGACGGTCAGGATGTGCTCTGCCGTGGCACCGGGTTCCACAGCTGCAGGCTCGGGGCTGTTTGGGGTCTGTGCGGTCATTTCTGCACCTTCTCAAACTTTCGCGCAACAGCTGATTCCTCGTCCTGCGCGAGCTCAGCCTGGAAGCTTTCATAGCGGGCCAAGTGCGCGGGGCGCCGGCGCAGCACGAACCACGCAGCGCCGAGCAGAATGAACCAGACCGGCGTTACCAGGAGTGCCAGAAGTGTGTCCGGCTGCGTGGTCAACGCCCAGAGGACGAAGGCGAAGAACGCGAAGACCACGCAGACCATGGGGATTCCGCCGGGCATCTGGAACTTGGACGCGTCATGCAGGTGCGGGCGGCGACGGCGGAAGGCCAGGTAACTGGCCAGGATGATGGACCATACGAACACGAAGCAGACGGCCGACACGGTGGTCACCATGTCGAAGGCCTTGCCGATGTCCTGTCCGGCGTACATCAGCACCACGCCGGAGAGCAGGAGGACGCAGGACAGGAACAGGGCGTTCTGCGGGACCTTACGCCGGGACAGGCTGCTGAAGACTGACGGCGCGTCGCCCTCCTGGGCCAGCCCGTAGACCATGCGCGACGTGGAGTAGATGCCGGAGTTGGCCGAGGACATGGCCGAGCTGAGCACCACCAGGTTCACGATCGTTGCCGCGGCTCCGAGCCCTGCCAGGGAGAACATGGCGATGAACGGGCTGTGGCCAGCCTGGAACTGGGTCCAGGGAGTGACAGACATCAGGATGATCAGGGCGCCCACGTAGAAGAGCAGCACTCGGATCGGGATGGAGTTGATGGCCTTCGGCAGGCTCTTCTCCGGGTCTTTGGCCTCCGCGGCGGTGGTGCCCACCAGCTCAATGCCCACAAAAGCGAAAACGGCGATCTGGAAGCCGGCCACAAAACCCATGAACTCGTTCGGGAAGAATCCGCCGTGGCTCCACAGATTGCTGAAGCTGGCAGGGCCGGCATCGGACTGGAACCCGCTGAAGATCATAAACAAGCCCACCACGATCAGCGCCACGATAGCGACGATCTTGATCAGCGCGAACCAGAACTCCGTCTCGCCGAACGCCTTCACCGTGGTGAGGTTCAGGAGCAGGAGGATGGCCACGGTGGCCAGGCCCGGGATCCACAGTGGCAGCCCCGGCCAGAGTTCCTTGGAGTAGCCGGCAATGGCGATGACGTCCGCGATTCCCGTGATCACCCAGCAGAACCAGTACGTCCATCCGGTGAAGAAGCCGGCCCAGGGCCCGAGGAGGTCCGCTGCGAAGTCGCTGAAGGATTTGTAGTTCAGGTTGCTCAGCAGGAGCTCGCCCATGGCCCGCATCACGAAGAACAGCATGAAGCCGATGATCATGTAGACGAAGATGACGGACGGCCCGGCCGCGGAGATGGTTTTGCCCGAGCCCATGAACAGGCCGGTGCCGATGGCGCCGCCAATGGCGATCAGCTGGATGTGCCGGTTGCTGAGCTGCCGCTCAAGATGCGGTTCCTGGTGGGAAGTTACGGTTTCAGTTGTCACGTGCTGCTCCTCGAATCAATGCTGTCTGGAGTGCTGCTGAGATGGGCGCCTGACCCGGTCCGCCGGGAACCGAGTCAAGGCTGTTGAAGCTGTAGAGATGGATGCCCGCGAGGTTGCCAGGCTGGTTTTCCAGCCCGGACACCAGGCTTTGCGGCGAGTAGTGGTCGCCGCTCAGGAGTTTGCGGGCCAGCGGGCCCTTCCGGCTCAGGAACTTCAGGGAACTCCCGACGCCGATCTGCGTAGCCAGCGAGACCAGTTTGGTCCGGGGCACGGACCCCGCCACCCCTGCCCAGATGGGCAGCTCAACGCCTTCGCGGCGCAGGAGCGCCGCGAAATCAAGGATTTTCTCCGGGGCGAAGCACATCTGGGTCACAACATGCGAAGCTAGGTGCTGTTTTGCCAGGAGGGCGTCCAGCACCTCCACGGGGCCGGCGGAGGGGTGGCCCTCCGGGTAGCCCGCAATGCCTGCCCGCATCAACCCGCCTGTGTACTGCGCGATGTCCTCCATCAGAGGAAGGGCGGACTCATACGGGCCGGCCGGCTGCTTCCGGTCCCCGCCGATGACAAAGACCTCGCGGATGCCGGCGGCATCGCAGTCGCGGAGGATTCCGGTCAGCTCGGCCCGGTCATGCAGGGCCCTCGCGGCGAGGTGCGGGATGACGGTGTAGCCCAACACACCAAGCTGCACGGCAGTGCGCATGGTCCGCTCGATGCCGTGATGGGGCAGGCACGTCACCGTGAGCGTCGTGGTCAACGGCACCAGGTCCGTGACGCGCTCAACGATTCCCCCGGAAGGGATGATTTCTATTCTGATGGGGAACATCATTGGTCCTCTCTGAACATCAGATTTTTTGGGCATCAGGTTTTGGGCATCAGGTTTTGGGCATCAGGTTTTGGGCATCAGGTTTTGGGCATCAAGGTTGGGTTGTTCAGGCCGTAGCTGCCAGCAGCGAGCTGGCTTCCTGGCGGGTGCTTCCGGAGCTATCGATGTGCGCGAGTTCGGCCGGGATTTCCCAGCCCTTCTTGCGCATCGCGGTGGCCCAGAGCCGGCCGGCGCGGTAGGAGGAACGCACCAGGGGCCCGGACATGACGCCCAGGAAGCCGATCTCGTCCGCCTCATTTTGCAGGTCGACGAATTCCTGCGGCTTGACCCAGCGGTCCACCGGCAGGTGCCGTTCGGAGGGGCGCAGGTACTGGGTGATGGTGATCAGGTCGCAGCCGGCCTCGTGCAGGTCCCGCAGCGCCTCCGAGATTTCCTCGCGGGTCTCGCCCATGCCCAGGATCAGGTTCGACTTGGTCACCATGCCGAGCTTGCGGCCCTGGGTGATGACGTCCAGGGAGCGCTCGTAGCGGAACGCCGGGCGGATCCGCTTGAAGATCCGGGGCACGGTTTCGACGTTGTGGGCGAAGACCTCGGGCTTGGAGTCGCAGATCGCCGCGATGTGCTCGGGCTTGCCGGAGAAGTCCGGGATCAGCAGTTCGACGCCGGTGCCCGGGTTCAGTTCGTGGATCTTGCGGACCGTCTCCGCGTACAGCCAGACGCCCTCGTCGGCGAGGTCGTCGCGGGCCACACCGGTCACGGTGGCGTAGCGCAGCTGCATGGCCTGGACCGAGCGGGCCACCTTGGTGGGCTCGAACATGTCCACGGGCGAGGGCTTGCCGGTGTCGATCTGGCAGAAGTCACAGCGCCGGGTGCATTCGGAGCCGCCGATCAGGAACGTGGCCTCCTTGTCTTCCCAGCATTCGAAGATGTTCGGGCAGCCGGCCTCCTCACACACGGTGTGGAGGCCCTCCTTCTTGACGAGGTTCTTGAGCTGGACGAACTCCGGGCCCATCTGGACCTTGGCCTTGATCCATTCCGGCTTCCGTTCCACCGGTGTGGCCGCGTTTCGCTGCTCAATGCGCAGCATCTTCCGGCCTTCTGGTGCCAGTGTCACAGTAGAGCTCCTTCTGGGGTTGCAACTAGGGCTTGTTCATTCTTGCGCAGTTCTTCGGTGATCCGCGACATGAGGTCCGCCGGGGTGACGTCCCTGCCAAGTTCCTGGGCGATCGTGGTGACTCCGGCGTCGCTGATCCCGCAGGCGATGATCTGGCCGTAGGGGGCGAGATCGTTGTTGCAGTTGATCGCGAAGCCATGCATGGTGACACCTTCGTGGACGCGGATGCCGATGGCCGCGATCTTGCGGTCCGGACCCTTTTCGTCCTGTTCGATCCACACGCCAGCGCGGCCCTTGATCCGGACGGCGGCGATGCCGTAGTCCGCCAGGACGGCGATGATGACCGCTTCCAGCCGCTCCACGTAGTCGCGGATGCCAGCCTTGTTCTTCAGTTTGATGATGGGGTAGCCAATGAGCTGGCCGGGGCCGTGCCACGTCAGCTTGCCGCCGCGGTCCACGGCCACAACGGGAGTTCCGTCAAAAGGCCGTTCGTGGTCTTCGGTGCGCTTGCCTGCGGTGTAAACCGCGGCGTGTTCGAGCAGCAGTACAGTGCTGGGCGCGGTGCCCGCGAGGACCTTTTCATGCAATTCGCGCTGGATGTCCCATCCGCGCGTGTAATCGACGAAGTCCGGGGCGAGACCCAGCTGTTTGAACTCAAGAGTCATGGCATCAAGCTTAGACCCCGCCGCACCCACCTCCCGTTTGTGTGCTTAAGCTCTCATGCCTGTGGATAACTTCTGCACGATTCCGCGCAATCGACTATTCCTTGGGTATGGAAGATCTCCCGCCGGCCGCCGGTGCGGCCCCCCAGGTTCCCGGTTACGACGTCGGACGGCTGCTGGGGCGCGGCGGCAGCGCCACGGTCTGGCTGGTGACCGAACAGTCAACGGGCCGCGAGTTCGCCCTGAAATGCTTCGATGCCGACCGCGCCGCACCGGAAGAATCCGAGGCCGGGGACGTCATGCGGCGCGAAGTACGGATCCTTTCCGCCCTGGCACACCGCAACCTTCAT
>NZ_CAKKMM010000252.1:0-5776 GCF_918698205.1 Microbacterium sp. Bi128
TGGGGCCCTGCCCGAGTGACTCGACCACCCCGGCCGCGACGGCGTGGAGCTTGATGTTCCGGGCGCTCGAGGCCGACTTCAGGAGCTCGAACGCCTCGTCCTGGCTGCAGCGGTTCTGCGCCATGATGATGCCGACGGCGACGTCGATCACGGTCCGCGTCTCCAGGGTGGCCTTGAGGTTGGCGGCTGTATCGCTGCTGTGCGCGAACCGGACGGCGAGGCGCAGGGCCATGGACGTCTGGTGGACGAAGTCACGGGCCAGCTCCGTGGCGCGGTGATCGAACCGGCCCGGCCGGTGCGAATAGAGGTTCAGGGCGGCCCGGGTCTCGCCTTCCAGCAGGAACGGCAGCGCCAGGATCGACCGGAAGCCGTGCCCCCGCACCGCCGCGGCGTACTGCGGCCAACGGCCATCGAGTTCAAGGTCCTCAACGTGGACGGTTACCTGTTCCCGGGAAGCCGTCATGCAAGGGCCGTCACCGAAGGTGTACTGGATTTCGTCCATGGCCTGCGCGGCGGGGCTGCTGCTCGCGACGGTGGCCGCCTTCTTTTCCCGCAGGAGCGTGATGCCGCACAGGATCTCGTCCCCGGGCTCGGACAGGCTGCGCGCGGATACGCGGGCCAGCTCCCAGAGGAAGTCCTCGACGTCGGAGCTGCTGAGCACCAGTTCATGCAGCTGCTGGTTTATTGAATTTGCGGTTGACTCGCTGACCACTTATCTGTTGTGCCGTTTCACTCAGGTCAAGACGACCCGGCCGAGCTTCCCACCGCGGCAAGGGGCGGATACGGCAGCGGCCGGATCGAAGAACAATCCAACGGCTCGCTGCAAAACCGTACCGGGAGAGTATATACATCCGGGAAACGCAGGTTCCACACAGGGCTCCGGGCCGGACGGCTCCTGAACCGTTCGTCCCGGGCATAAGCTGTGCCTTAGGCGAAATATCGCGAACGGATTCCGTATGCCAGAGCTGGACGTCAAGGACTTACCCTCCGCCCCGCTGGCGATCGCCCGCGCCGCGGGCCGGCCTGTTGCCGCCGTGTTGGACGAGCTGGGCTCGGGCGGGAATGGACTGACGGGTGCCGAAGCGGGCAGGCGCCTGACGGAAATGGGCCCGAATGCGGTGCGGACCCACATGGCCAGCGGGTGGGCGGTGCTGGGCCGGCAGCTGGCCAGCCCCATCCTGCTCCTCCTGCTCATCACCGCCGGGCTTTCACTGTTTCTCGGGGACGCCACGAACGCGATCGTCATCGGCGTGATCCTGCTGGTCAGCGTCGGGCTGGGGTTCAGCAACGAATACCGGGCCGAACGCGCTGCGGAGGCCTTGCATTCCCGCGTCACGCACCGCGCCGTCGTCGTCCGCGACGGAAGTCCGGGCGAAATCGACGTCACCGCGCTGGTGCCCGGCGACGTCGTCCACCTGGGGATCGGCGCGATCATTCCGGCGGACATGCGGGTGCTGACGGCCAAGGATCTCCTGTGTGATGAAAGCATCCTGACCGGGGAATCGCTGCCGGTCGCCAAGGATCCTGCGCCCGTGCCGCAGGATGCCCCGCTGGCGGACCTGACCAGTTGCGTCTTCATGGGGACCGTGCTCCAGTCCGGCAGCTGCACGGCAGTGGTGGTAGCCACCGGAGGCCGGGCGGAATTCGGCCGGATTGCACTGGGCCTGGGCGAACGGCAGCCGCAGACCGAGTTCCAGCTGGGCCTCAAGCGGTTCTCCTTCCTGCTGCTGCAGGTGGCCATCGGACTGAGCTCGCTCATCTTCGTCGCGAACCTGCTGCTGCACCGGCCCGTGATCGAATCCCTGCTGTTCTCCCTGGCGATCGCGGTCGGCATCACTCCGCAGCTGCTGCCCGCGGTGGTCAGCACCAGCCTGGCCACGGGCACCCGGCAGCTGGCCCGGCGCAAGGTCCTGGTGAAGCGCCTGGTCTGCATCGAGGACCTGGGCGACATGGACATCCTGGTCACGGACAAGACCGGGACGCTGACCGAGGGCCGGATCAGCTTCACCGCCGCGCTGCCCGTCGGCGCGGGCATCGAGCCCGCTGAGCTGCTCACGCTCGGACTGCTGGCGACAGAGGCCGACTACGCCGAGGCGCGGCTCTCTACGGTCGGCCTGAACCCCCTGGATGCAGCCCTCTGGGAATCACCCGACGCGGCGGGCTTCCGGCCGGAGCGCTACGAACGCCTGGACGTCATAGACTTCGACCACCAGCGCCGCCGGACCAGCGTGCTGGTGCGCGAAGCGAACGGACCTGCCCGCATCATCACAAAGGGCTCGCCGGAAGATGTCCTGGCCCTCTGCGTGGGCACGCCGGCGGACGTGCAGGCGATGCTGGACAAGCAGTTCGACGCCGGATCCCGCGTGGTGGCTGTCGGAACGCGACCCGCTGGCGGGCTGGAGGACCTGACGCCGCCCGACGAGAAGGATCTGGTCCTTGCCGGTTTCCTCATCTTCCTGGACCGGCCCAAGGCCAATGCACGGGCCTCCCTTGACCAGCTCGAGGCGCTCGGCATTACGGTCAAGATCGCCACCGGCGACAACGCCAGGGTCGCCGAAAAGGTCTGTGACGAACTCGGCGTGCTCTCCGGCGGGACGCTCAGCGGCGCCGCCGTGGAGGCCATGTCCGATCCGGAGCTGGCCGCCGCCGCACGGGAGGCGAGCATCTTCGCCCGCGTGTCGCCCGAACAGAAGGCTCGGATCATCCGGCTGCTGCGGCTAAGCGGCGGCGCCGTCGGGTTCATGGGCGACGGCGTCAACGACGCCCTCGCACTGCATGCCGCGGACATCGGCATCTCGGTCGACAGCGCCACCGACGTCGCCAAGGACGCCGCCGACGTCGTGCTGCTCGACAAGGACCTGGGGGTGTTGGCCGAGGGCGTCATGGAAGGCCGGCGGATCTTCGCCAACACCATCAAGTACGTTCTCATGGGCACGTCCAGCAACTTCGGCAACATGTTCAGCGCGGCCACGGCCTCCGTGGTGTTGAGTTTCCTGCCCATGCTGCCGGGCCAGATTCTGCTCAACAACCTGCTCTACGATGCCGGCCAGCTGGCCATTCCGGGCGACCGGGTGGATAAGGAACAGCTGGTGGCCCCATCGCACTGGGACATCGGCTTCATCCGGCGTTTCATGTTCCTGTTTGGCCCCATCAGCTCCATCTTCGACTTCGCGACCTTCGCCCTCATGCTTTTCGTCTTCGACGCGGTTCCGGGCGAATTCCGGGCCGGCTGGTTCATCGAGTCCATCGTGACGCAGACGCTGATCATCTTCGTCATCAGGACCCGGCGCGTGCCCTTCTTCCGGAGCAGGCCGTCGCTGGGCCTGGTCGGGGCATCCCTGGGCGTGGTGGCCCTCGGGGTGTACCTGCCGTTCTCGCCCCTGGCCGGCGTGCTGGGCTTCGATCCGCTGCCTGTGCCTTTCTTCCTCGCCCTGCTCGGGATGGCAGTGGTGTACCTGGTGCTGGTGGAAATGGCGAAAGTCTGGTTCTACTCCCGGGCCGCCCAGCAGCCTGTCTCACGCGAGCCGGCGCTCCGGCACCGCGGCCAGACCCACCGCATTGCCCGCCGGGCCGCCCGCTTCAGCATCCCGGCGGCCAGGCCGCTGCTCGTCCACCGTGGGCCGGGCTGGCGCCGTCGACGCAAACTCGGGCATAAAGGCCCTCACAGGGTTTCGGGCGCGGGGGGATAGTTGGAGGCAGCGGCCACCTGGTCCTGTTCGGGTTAGGGGAACCCGTAGGAGCGCACCAGTTTCAGCAGCACACGACTGATGGCCGATGGCCCACGCTTCGACTTGAAAGCCATAGCCCATGAGCATCTTTGAAGACAGGGTCGACGCCGGCAGGCAGCTCGGCAGGCGTCTGGCGGAATTGCGTGGCCAGGACATTGTGGTCCTGGGCCTGCCGCGCGGCGGCGTGCCCGTGGCCTTCGAAGTCGCCGCCGCCCTGGATGCTCCCCTGGACGTGATTGTGGTGCGGAAACTTGGGCTTCCCTACCAGCCCGAGCTCGCCATGGGGGCAATCGGTGAAGGCGGCGCCAAAGTCCTGGACGAGGAGGTCCTGGCCCATGCGCGGGTCAGCGGTGAGGAACTCCAGGCTGTTGAAGAACGCGAACGCGGCGTGCTGGAAAACCGGGTGGTCCTGTTCCGGAAGGGCCGGACCCGGCACGACCTGACCGGACGCATCGCGGTGATCGTCGACGACGGGATCGCCACCGGTTCCACCGCCCGCGTGGCCTGCCGGGTCGCCCGCAAACAGGGTGCGGCCCGCGTGATCCTGGCCGTTCCGGTTGCCCCCGCCGAGACCCTCGCCGACCTGACGGAACCGGACGAGGTGGTCTGCCTGGCGACGCCGCGCCAGTTCACCGCCGTCGGATACCACTACCGGGACTTCTCGCCGACTGACGACGACGAGGTGCTGCGCCTGCTCGATCTTGCGGCCAAACGCGTCGAGGCCGCACCGCCGCCTTTCTGGACCTCGACGGCGACCCGCGCCGACAACGCCGCCGACGTCGACGAGGAAGTGGAGATCCCGTCCCGCGGGGTGCGGCTCCAGGCCCAGCTGCACCTTCCGGTGCCGGCCAGCGCCGTGGTGCTGTTCGCCCATGGCAGCGGCAGCAGCCGCCACAGCCCCCGGAACCGGTACGTGGCCGGCGTCCTGCAGCAGGCCGGTCTCGGCACGCTGCTGCTGGACCTGCTGACGCCGGCGGAGGAGCGCCACCGCGCCAACGTCTTTGACATCGAACTCCTGGCCCGCAGGCTGTCCTCGGCCACGGACTGGCTTTCCACCCGGTCGGACACGGTCTCCTGCGCTCTGGGGTACTTCGGTGCGAGCACGGGAGCCGGGGCTGCGCTGTGGGCGGCGTCGGAGCCGTCGGCGCGGCGGTCCCGCCGGCGGCGGAGATCCGGCTGCTCTGCGGCCATCGTGTCGTTGGCAGTTTTGGTGTCCACCGGTTCGGACATGTCTATTCCCCCCAGGGATCACAGCGCAGGCCGCTGCGTTGCTTGTTTGATTTGGTCCAAACAGCAAGTCTAGGCGCAGGCACGGTGGTCAGTTGACGAGGACCCGCAGACGCGGCAGTAAAGTGCCCCTATCAGCGACGCAGCGCGAGCACCACAACGGCGATCGTTGTTGTCGCCAGGAGCACCAGGCCCACGTAGGCGCGCCACTTGGGGCGGGACCGGTGGGGGTTGATGTCGATGTACGGCACTGTCAAGGCTCCTAGCGATGAGTAACGGAGGTGAGTCCGTGCCTGCGGCGCCTGGTGCGGAGCAGAATGTAGAACACGGCGGAGAGAATCAAGAGGCTCCCCAACAAAATGCACAGCGCAAGGACATAGCCGGGCAACGTCACAGGTGAGAACTCCTGAGAGCAGCGACATCATTGACGCTAGCCCCGAGGATCCCCATTCCTTGGGCAAGCTGGTCGCTGGCGAGAGCGGGCCCGCGGATAGGGACCCGGAGATGAGGTTACTCACAGGCTACCGTCGTTGTCCATCCGGCGCGCCCTGAGCCCGCCATCCCTAGCGGTGGGCCCGCGTGTCCTGCAGGCGCTTGATGAACCAGCGCGACTGTTCGGGGCCGTACGGCAGGATCGGGATGGCCTTGGTGGCATCGTCCGGGGTTTCCCGGGTGGCCTGGATCGCCTGCCGGACCGCGGTGGTCATGGTGTTGGCCATGGTCTTGACGAACTGGTGCGAGCACGGTTCGCCGTGGCCGGGAATCAGGAATTCGTAGCGGTGCCGCAGCGCGGAGAGGTGCCGGAGGGCGTCGGCCCAGTC
>NZ_CAKKMM010000253.1:0-5750 GCF_918698205.1 Microbacterium sp. Bi128
CCGAGAACCTCGCGCGGTCGGTCTCGCCGACGACCGCTTCTCCGTCGGCATCCCTCTCGACCAGTGGGGCGAGCTCGTCGATGAGTTCCTGCCGACGCTTGTCGGTCCACGCGGACACCCCGCCGACGCCGTGTAGCCGACCCCCGTCGTCGTAGAGGCCGACGAGCAGTGAGCCCACGCCCTGCCCCGACTTGTGGATGCGGTAGCCGAGCGCCACCACGTCGGCGGTGCGGGCGTGCTTGATCTTGAACATCGTGCGCTTGCCCGGGGCGTAGGGCTGCGCGAGGGGTTTGGCGACGACGCCGTCCAGGCCCGCTCCCTCGAACTCGGCGAGCCACCGGCGGGCGAGGTCGGGGTCGTCGGTGGTGCGGGTGACGTGCACGGGGTGGGGGACCGCGCCGAGCAGGTCGACGAGCTGCGCGCGACGCTCGGCGAAGGGCTCGCTCTGCAGATCGCGGTCGCCACGCGCGAGCAGGTCGAACGCGATGAACATCGCCGGCGTCTCTTCGGACAGCAGCGCCACGCGCGACGCGGCCGGGTGGATGCGCTGCGACAGGGCCTCCCAGTCGAGGCGCTGCGCTCCGGCGTCACCGCGCGCGACGACCACCTCGCCGTCGATCAGGCAGGGTTCGGGGAGGAGCCGCGCGAAGGCCTCGACGAGCTCGGGGAAGTAGCGGGTAAGCGGCTTCGCCCCGCGACTGCCGATCTCGACGTCGGTGCCGTCCCACGACACCAGCGCGCGGAAGCCATCCCACTTCGGCTCGTACGACAGCCCACCCTCGACCTTTCCGGGGTCGGGGACCGCGGGAACGGATTTCGCGAGCATCGGGGCGGGAATGTCGTACGGCATGGGTCAGTCGGTGCTCTCGTGCCCGGAGAGGGGCACGGGGGTGGACCGCTTCTTGCGGCGCGCCCACGTGGCGGGTTCATCGGGGCCGTTCCACACCGAGATGATGCCCCACGCCACCGCCGTGAGCGGCACGGCCAGGAGGGTGCCCAGGATGCCGCCGATCGCGGTGCCACCGGCAAGGACCACCAGCACGACGAAAGAGTGCAACTGCATCGATCGGCCCATCAGTACCGGCTGGAGGAAGTTGCCCTCGAGCTGGTTCACGAGCACGACGATGCCGACGACGATGAGGGCAACGACCCACCCGTTCGTGACGAGGGCCACGAGAGCGGCCAGGATGCCGGCGACCACCGCACCCACGATGGGGATGAACGCCAGCAGGAAGACGAGCACCGCGAGCGGGAGGGCGAGGGGCACCTGGAGGATCGCGAGACCGACGCCGATCCCGATCGCATCGACCGCCGCCACCGACGCCGTGCCGCGAACGTAGGAACCGAGAACCGTCACCGTCTTGTCGCCGATGCGGCGCGCGCGGTCGTAGTCGCTCCCACGGAAGGGGCGCAGGACGAACTCCCACATGCTCGGGCCGTCCTTCAGGAAGAAGAACAGGATGACGACCATGAGCACGAATCCGGTGACGAACGAGGCGACGGCGCTGACGCCGGCGAGCGCTCCCGTGCCGAACTGCGCGCTCGTGACGAAGTCGCCGATGCCCTGCAGGGCGGAGTTGACCTGATCGGACGAGATCGCGAACGGCAGCGTGTGATACCAGTCCTGCGCCTGCTGGAAGCCCTCGACCGCCTGGGAGACGAGGTAGTCCCACTGGTCGATGACGGCGTTGACGACGAGCCACCCCAAGCCACCCAGCACGGCGACCACGGCGAGCAGCGTCAACAGCGTCGCGATGACAGCCGGCACGCCCTTATGGCGCATCCACATGGTCACCGGGCCGAACGCCGACGCGAAGATCAGGGCGAGGATCAGCGGGATAATGACGAGCGTCACTTGCTGAATGCCCCAGATGAGCCCGCCGACGAGCAGCACCACGACGATGATCTGCACGGCGCGGACGGCCAGCTTGCCGAACCCGTCGGACCACAGGCTGTGCGGCGGCGACTGCTCGGTATGGGTGATCGCCGACGCCACGGCGTCTCGGTGCGCGGGACGGCGGGAGAACAGGCTCATGCGACGACGGTAGCGGGGACTCCCGACATCGCGCGCGGGTTGCGCGTATCCCCGAGGCGGATTAAGGCCACGAGACCGTGGCATCCCGCACCGTCGACCCGCGCCTACCTCCAGCGCCATGCCCGCGTCGGGCCGTGGCAGCCCGCACCGTCGCCCCGCGTGTGCCCCCAGCGCCACGCCTGCGCCGGGGCGTGGCATCCGGAATCAGACGAAGGCGCTCATGCCCGTGATGTCGCGGCCGAGGAGGAGGGCCTGCACGCTCTCGGTGCCCTCGTACGTGTGGATCGCCTCGATGTCGGCCATGTGCTGCATCACGCCGTTCTCGAGCAGGATGCCGTTGCCCCCGAGCAGGTCACGGGCGATCGCCGCGACGCGACGCGCGGCACGGGTGTTGTGGTATTTCGCCAGCGACGCCTGCGTGGGGCGGAGGCCGCCCGAGATCTCGAGGTCAGCGAGACGTCGGCAGTACAGCTGCATCGCGGTGAGCTCGTCGAGCATCTGGGCGAGGCGTTCCTGCACCATCTGGAACTTCGCGAGCGGCTTTCCGAACTGCATGCGCTCGGTGGCATATGTCCGCGCCGCCTCGTAGCAGGCGGTCGCGTGCCCGAGCGCCGACCACGCGACGCCCGAGCGCGTGGCGAACAGCACGGCCGACGCGTCCTTGAAGGTGTGGGTCCCCGGGAGCACGGCATCCGCGGCAAGACGCACCCCGTCGAGGGCGATGTGAGCCTGATGGATGCCGCGGAGCGACACCTTCCCCGTGATGACGGTGCCCGTGTACCCCGGGGTCTCCTGCTCGACGAGGAAGCAGCGCACCTTGTCGTGGTCGTCGTCGCCCTCGGAATCCACGCGCGCCCAGACGAACGTGATGCCGCCGGAGGCGCCGTTGCCGATCCACTTCTTGGTTCCCGAGAGCGTCCAGCCCTCGGCCGTGCGGGTGGCGGTGGTCTCGAGCGAGACGGAGTCGGAGCCGTGGTCGGGCTCGGTCAGGGCGAAGGCGCCGAGCACCGTGCCGTCGGCGAGGGGCTTCAGCCAGCGCGCCTGTTGTTCGGGGGAGCCGAACATCGCGAGCGTGCGCAGGGCGAGTCCGCCCTGGACGGCGAGGGCCGTGGCGAGCGAGCCGTCGCCGCGCGAGACCTCCATGTTGACCAGGCCCGCCGCCAGCGGCGAGGACACCGGGAGGTCGGGGTGCTCGATGCCGTCCGTGAACAGCTCGAGCTCGCCCATGCGCCGCAGCAGCTCGACGGGGTAGGTCGCGGCATCCCACTCGGCCTGCATGCGGGTGCCGACCTCGTCGACGAAGAGCTTCGCGTTGTCCCACGCGACGCGGTCGGCGTCGGGGATGTCGGCGAAGACGGCGTAGTAGTCGGTGTCGCGGCGACCGAGCAGGTCGTACGAGGCGATGCGCTCGCCGGGGAGCGTGCGGGGCTGGGCGTCGGTGCTCATGTACTCAGTATCGCGCATGTTGGTACTGGGTGTCATGTGAGTCTGCACGCATTCGCCTCGCCTGGCGGGCTCGCGGCGGAACTCAGTGCGGCAGGTTCGCGCGCAGCCGCCGCGTGACCTCGGCCGCCGGCATCCGGCGGGGGAACGCCGCGACGATGAGGTCGTCTCCCGCGGCGTCGTCGCCGTCGGGGTGCACGCCGTACCGGCGCAGCACGTCGTCGAGCGCACGACGGAGAGTGGATGCCGGCACCCGCGCGCCGCGCATCAGACGGCGCAGCACGTGGTTGTGTACGGCCGTGACGAGGGCGGCGAAGCCGACGGCATCCAGGGGGTCAAGGCCGGGGAGCGCCTCGCGGAGGTACTCGTCGAAGAGGCGCTCGTAGCGGAACACCGTGACGATCTCGCGATCGCGCAGCACGGGCACCTCGCGCACGATCACGTAACGCCGACGCGCCAGCTCGGGGTCGGCGGCGAAGTGGCGGAACACGCGCATAGACGCGTCGCACACCGCGGCCCAGGGGTCGTCGTGCTGCTGCGCCAGGAAGGTGCGCGTCTCGTCGATCAGTACCTCGTGGTCGGCGAAGACGACGTCTTCTTTCCCGCCGAACTGGCGGAAGAACGTCGACCGCGACACTCCCGCAGCCTGGGCGATCTGCTCGACCGAGGTCTGGTCGTACCCGCGCTCGGCGAACAGCGCGATCGCGGCGGCCACGACCGCGGTGCGGCCTGGAGGGGGAGGGGCGTCCGTCATGACGGGAAGCCTACGGGCGTGGATGCCGACGAACGTCCCGCCACAGCGTCGACTCGGCCAGGGCCTTGTCTCTTACCGGTATCGAACGACTGCTTCCCGGATCGAATCCGCGTGCTGGTAGATCTCGTCCAGCTCCTCGATCGGATGCCGCGTCTCTGTCTTCTGCTCGTCCAGTAGCCCGAGGTACTTCTGGCGACCGTTGAAGTGCAGTCTCGCGATCGGCTTGCGATCGTTGTCGTCGAGGAGAACGGCGAAGTAGCTCTTGGCGTCGCGGCAAGGCGCAGTTACCCGTGCCGGGATTTGAGGCGCGCCTTCTTCTCATGGTTGCCGCAGGTGTTCATCTCGCACCATCGGCGCGTGCGACCGCGGCTGGTATCGAGGAAGGCTGCGCGGCATGTGGGCGAGGCGCAGAGGGCGAGTACGCCGGGGCGCACGCCCGAGAGGATCTCGATCGCATCGGTGGCCACGACTCCCAGAGCGGCGACGACGGTCGGCGGCCGCCCCAGGAGCCACCGCCGGTGGCCATCCCGTGTCAGAGCAGCTGCCGCCCCGCCGCGAGCGCTGGCAGCGTTGATGACGTCAACGGCATCGCGCGGATGCGGTCGACCGAGAGCCTGGGCGGTCGCGGCGACGTGGATCGCCTCGCGCAGGTCTGTCGCTGCGGCGAGGTCGGCGGGCGAGCACGCATCGACGGCCAGTCCCATCTCGCTCAGCCAGTCCGCGAGGCGCGCGGGCGTAGGAATGCGTTCGACGGGTGTGCCGCATCGCTCGGTGAGTGTCCCGGTGAAGCTGGTGGCCAGCACGGAGCCCACGCGGAACTCCGGGGCACGTTCAGACACGGAACCATCTTAGGTGGTTCCGCTGGCGATGGTCCGCGTGTTAGAACCGTCTCAGCCGGTTCTCGGCGGTTCGTACTAAGGGGGACCACCCATGCTCAACCACCCGTCCGACGACCGCGTCGAACTCTTCGAGGCGCGTGCCACGGAGGAACAGCTGGCGGAGCTGCGGGCACGTCTCGCATCGACACGCCTCCCCGAACGCGAGACCACGCGTGAGGGTGTTCGGGGCCGCGACCGATGGGACCAGGGCCCGCCCCTCGCCGACATCGTGGAACTTGTGGAGTACTGGCAAACTGCGTACGACTGGCGGGCGTTCGAACGTCGCCTCAACGAGATCGGCCAGTTCCGTACCGTCGTCGACGGCCTTGGCATCCATTTCCTGCATCGACGCTCCCCGCGGTCGGATGCCACTCCGCTCGTCCTGACGCACGGATGGCCGGGGAGTGTCGCAGAGTTCGTCGACGTCATCGACGAGCTCGCGGACCCTCAGGATCCCCTCGCGCCCGCATTCCATGTCGTCGCGCCGTCGCTTCCGGGCTACGGCTACTCCGACAAACCGGCCGAGGAGGGGTGGGGCACCGAGCGCATCGCGGCGACCTGGGTTCGCCTCATGGGCCGGTTGGGATACGACCGCTTTCTCGCCCACGGGTGGTACTGGGGCGGACCGATCCCGATCGCC
>NZ_CAKKMM010000254.1:0-5728 GCF_918698205.1 Microbacterium sp. Bi128
CCCGTGGAAGGTGAAGAATTCCTTGCGCCGGAGGAAAATGAGTGATCCTCGCGCGGCCCGTTAAGTTGCCTAAAGGCCGACGGCGGCGCCCCCGAAAGGGGAGCGCCGCCGTCGACCTTTAACTTGCGGTCAAGACCCAGCCGGGCCTGGGCCCTAGTGCGTGAGGGCCGGGGCCTTTTCTTCCTCGGCCGCGCTGCCGGCGACACGCCGGCGCCAGTTCTGCATGACCGCGGGATCCGTCGGCTTGGTCAGCAGCGACACCGCGATGTAGACGACCGCGGAAGCCGCCAGGCCGTAGTAGATCGGCTCGTTGGCGTAGATGCCGTCCAGCGGAACCTCGGCGTTGATTTCCAGGATGATCATGGTGCCGAGCGTGATGACCGAGCCCACCGCCATGGACGCCGCGGCGGCGACGCCGGTGCCGCGCTTCCAGACCAGGCCGCCAAGGATGGCCACGAGCAGGCCGCCTACCAGGATGTCGTACGCAATGGTCAGGGCCGCGACAACGTCCTTGGTGACGATGGCGATCACGATTGCCACGAGGCCCAGGCCCAGGACCCACATGCGGTTGGCCTTGACGTCGTGTTCCGGGTTGTCGGTGTCATCGGTGTTGACCGTCTTGCCGAACCAGCCGGCAACGAACGGCAGCACATCGGCGCGGGCCACGGTGGCGGCCGCGATCAGGGCGCCGGAGGCGGTGGACATCATGGCGGCGACGGCGGCGGCCAGCACGAGGCCGCCGATGCCGATGGGCAGCAGGTGGGTGGCGACCTCGGCGTAGACGACGTCCTTGCCCAGGGCCTTGACGTCGATCTGCGGCAGGGCCACCCGGGCGCCGAGGCCGATCAGGGCGCCGGCTGCGCCGTAGAGGATGCAGTAGATGCCGGCCGTGGCGCCGCCCCAGCGGGCGACTTCAGGCGTCTTGGCGGTGAACACACGCTGCCAGATGTCCTGGCCGATCAGCAGGCCGAGGGTGTACACCACAAAGTAAGTGATGATCGTCTGGGCGCCGATGCCGTCGATCTGGAAGAAGGTGGCGTCCACCCGGCTGCGGATCCCGTCGAGGCCGCCGGCGGCGTTGAGCGTGAACGGCAGCATCAGGAAGAAGATGCCGACCGTCTTGAGGACGAACTGGACCTGGTCGGCCAGCGTGATGGACCACATGCCGCCGATGGTCGAGTACACCAGCACGATTGCCCCGCCGACGGCGATCGCGAGGGCGCGGTCCCAGCCGAAGAGCACCACGAAGATGGTGGCGTAGGCGCCCGTGGAGGTGGCGCAGAGCATCAGCGTGTAGGCAAGCATGACGATGCCCGAGGTCTGCGTGGCGTTGCTGCCGTAGCGCAGGGTCAGCATCTGGGAGACGGTATAGATCTTCAGCTTCTGGATGGTGCTGGCGAAGAGCAGGCTCAGCAGCAGGACGCCGGCGCCGATTGCGACGACGAGCCACATGCCGGAGATGCCGAACTTGTAGCCCAGGCCCACGCCGCCGACGGTCGAGGCGCCGCCCAGGACGACGGCGGCCATGGTGCCGGTGTAGAGGAACGGACCGAGGCGGCGGCCGGCCACGAGGAAGTCGCTATTGTTCTTGGTGCGGGACTTGCCCCACCATCCAAACGCCAGCATGGCGGCCAGGTACACCACCACGATTGCGATGTTGACGAAAGTTGCGTCCATATAAAGGCTCCTTGGAGCTGGTTGACAGCGGATGCGGGCCTGCCGGGCCTCAACAGGGTGGTCGGCAAGGCTGCCGCTGCATGACGTGGGTAGAGGAGGATTTCCGTCGGAACCTCCGGTTTTGCCTTATAGGCAACACATGTTGCCCAGAAGAGTATGCTGTGACTCCGGTAACAGTCAAGACGCCGGGCGTGGTGCCGCCGCCTCCGCGTCACGAAGGCCCGCTCCCGCTAGGATTGCTCCAATGATGGGGCCAAGCGGCCGGCCGTGAAAGGTTCCTAAATGAAGGCACTACCAGTTGAACCGAGCAATGTTCCCGTTGCCATCGGTTCGCGGATCCGCGCCGCCAGGCAGTCCCAGCGGCTCACCATTGAACAGGTCGCAGACGCCACCGGGCTCACCAAGGGATTCCTGAGCCGGGTCGAGCGGGACCTGACCTCGCCCTCGGTTGCCTCCCTGGTAACGCTGTGCCAGGTTTTGTCCATCTCTATCGGCGACCTCTTCGCCGCCCCCGAAACGCACCTCACGAAGCAGAATGAGGGCCCTCGCATCTCCCTCGGCGGCGAGGGGATCGTCGAGCGGCTGCTGACCGCGCGCTCCGAGCGCCGCGTCCAGATCATCCAGGCCGTGATCGAGCCGCGCGGGCGCGGCGAGTCCGAACTCTATGCCGTGGACTGCGACGTCGACGTCCTGCATGTGGTCAAGGGAAGCATCCGCCTGATCCTCACGAATGAGGAATTCGAGCTCAGCACCGGAGACACCGTAACGTTCCCCGGCCGGGAACCCCACACCTGGGTCAATCCCACGGACGACGCCGTCGAGGTGCTGTGGGTGCTCGTGCCCGCCGCCAGCCGCTGAGGGCATGAACGCATCCGTAACCACCGCAAAAGTATCCGCACGGCGCACGCCGGAGATACACAGGACGAGCGGAAGCCGCTCGCGTCATCAACTGGGGGATCCATGAACCGCAACAACGTCTTTCTGTCCCTGGCCGTGGCCGCCGCGCTCGCGGCTGCCCTTGGCCTGAGCTCGTGCGCCGCCGCGGGCCAGCGGGCCGGCGAAACGGCAAGCGGTCCCGCCAGTGAAACCGCGGCCCCGGCGCAGCAGGAATCCGGTGCGGCCGCCCCGACCGCCTCCTCCGCCGCTTCGGCCCTGCCCTCGGCTGCCCCGAGCGCCTCCGCTACCCCCGTCCCGGCCGCGCCCACGGCCACGGCCAGCGCGGTGGCCGGTGTGAAAACCTTCACCTTCCCGGACGGGCACCTCTCCTTCTCCTATCCGAGCGGCTGGTCCGTCCGGTTGGTTGGCTCGCCCGAGAACGCGGCCAAGCTGCGGGGCCTGCAGGCGGTCATCGCCGACGCCACCGGCAACGAACTGGCTTCCATCACCAGCAGCACCAGCGCCAGCAACGCCTCCGGCCCTGTGGCCCGCACCGTGCTGGACACCGCTCCGGTGCCGGGGCTGAAAGATGTGGACGGCGAACAGCTGGCCTTCGGCTTCGCGTTCGATTCCCTTGCCGACCAGTCCGATTTCCACATGAGCGTGCGCAAGCAACGCGACTTCGCGCCCGCGGTCTCTGATTCCGGCTCCGCCTACGTCAGCTTCGCCAACGGCGGGGCGGAAGCCAAGGTGCTCTTCGGCAGCCCGGCGTTTGCCTCCGTCGACGCCGCCAAAGCCTGGATGACCACGGAGCAGTACAGCCAGCTCAAGCGCCTGCTGCTCACCCTCAAGTACAGCTGACCTCCCTTTCCTTGGTGAGATCGGCCCTGGTGAGATGTACGTCACATCCCGGCAATCTGCCGGAAACGGCAATTTAATGCCCGGAGCCGGCACGTAACGTGCCCGCAAGAATGGGAAAGCCTTCCCGAAACACGCCGTGAGTAGCGTCAACGGCGGGGGGACGCTCGTCAGTCCCAAACGTCACATGGTCTCGCCGCATCGGCGCCCTCGGAGCGCCGGCACTCGAGGAAGGCTCCCGCTATGAAGTTCTCTGTGCTTGCAGTAGGAATGGCAACAGATCCGCAGGTCCTTGACCCCGGATCGACCGCGTGGATGCTCACGGCGTCCGCTCTGGTCCTCCTGATGACCCCCGGGCTTGCGTTCTTCTACGGCGGGCTCGTCAGAATGAAGTCCGTCCTCAACATCATGATGATGAGCTTCGGCGCCATGGGCGTGGTGGCCGTCGTCTGGGCCCTGTGGGGCTATGGCCTGGCCTTCGGTCCGGATGCGCTGGGCGGCTTCGTCGGGGATCCCTTCACCAACTTCGGCCTGAGCGGGCTGACCACCAGCATCGGCTCCAAGGCGGCAGGCCTGCCGGACATGATCTTCGTCGGCTTCCAGGCCACGTTCGCCATCATCACCGTCGCACTGATCAGCGGCGCGGTGGCCGAGCGCGTCAGGTTCGGCCCCTGGCTCCTCTTTGCCGCCCTTTGGGTCACGCTCGTTTACGCGCCGATCGCGCACTGGGTCTGGGGCGGCGGCATTTTCGGACCTACCGGCATCATCGGCAGCAAGATCTCGGCCCTCGACTTCGCCGGCGGCACGGTGGTCCACATGAACGCCGGCATTGCCGGACTGATGCTTGCCGTGGTTCTGGGCAAACGGCTCGGCTTCATGAAAGACCCCAACATCCGCCCGCACAACCTGCCGTTCGTGATGCTCGGCGCAGGGCTGCTCTGGTTCGGCTGGTTCGGCTTCAACGCCGGCTCGGAACTCGCCGCCGACGCCACGGCCGCCCTGGCCTGGACCAACACGCTGCTCGCCACCAGCGCCGCCCTGCTGGGCTGGCTGCTCGTCGAGCGGCTGCGCGACGGGCATGCCACCTCGCTCGGCGCCGCCTCGGGAGCCGTCGCGGGACTCGTGGCAGTCACCCCGGCCTGCGGATTCATCGACCCCATCGGCGCCATCCTGATCGGCGCGATCGCCGGGGCCGTCTGCGCGCTCGCCGTCGGGCTGAAGTTCAAGATCGGACTCGACGACTCCCTGGACGTCGTGGCCGTGCACTTCGTGGGCGGCCTGTGGGGGACCCTGGCCCTCGGATTTTTCGCGCTTCCGTCCACCAAGACGGCCGGCGGCCTGTTCTACGGCGGCGGCCTGGCGCAGTTCTGGCCACAGATTCTCACCGCCTTGATCGTCACGGCATGGAGCGCCGCCATGACCACACTGATTGGCTTCGCGATCCACAAGAGCATCGGCATGCGCGTTTCCGAAGCCGACGAGCTCTCCGGCATTGACGTGACGGAGCACGCCGAAACGGCGTATGAGCTCCTCATGGTCGGCGGCAGCTTCCACCCCGGTGACCCGCATGCCCGGACTGATGCGGCCGAGGCCCACGCGACGGCCCACGCCGGGACCCACGCCGGGACCCACGCCGAAGTCCCGGCCGGGACCAACGCCGAGGCCGAGGGTGAGGCCGTCCGCGGCAGGGTGTCGTCATGAAGCTCGTCACGGCGATTGTGCGGCCGGAGCGGGTCGCGGCCGTTAGCGCGGCCCTGGAGCGGGCCGGGGTCAACGGCCTGACCGTGAGCCAGGCCAGCGGCTACGGCCGGCAGCGGGGCCATACCGAGGTGTACCGGGGCGCTGAATACAGCTCGGACCTGCTGCCCAAGGTGCGGCTCGAAGTCCTGGTCGACGAGGGCGCCCTCGGCGCCGTCATGGCTGCCATTGAAGAGGGAGGGCGCACGGGCCGCTTCGGCGATGGCAAGATCTGGATTATCGAGGTGCGCGACGCCGTCCGCGTCCGCACGGGGGAGCGGGGCGCGTCGGCCATCGCCTGAGGTTGGTAAACAACTGATGCGCAATACGAAACTTCGAGTGTATGATGGCTGTCACAACCGTCGGTCAATCCTCGAAGGAGAGGCTTCTTTTGGAAGAGCTGCGCATCGAGGCCAATGGCAACCTTGGCCCCATCGATTCATCCCGCGTCCCACGCTACGCCGGGGCTGCCACCTATGCCCGCCTGCCGCGCCTGGACCAGGTGGCCAAGGCAGACGTCACGGTGGTCGCCGTGCCGTTCGACACAGGCGTCTCCTACCGCACCGGCGCCCGCTTCGGG
>NZ_CAKKMM010000255.1:0-5675 GCF_918698205.1 Microbacterium sp. Bi128
CCATCAAGGTGAACATGGCCGGCGTCGTGCCCGTCATCTTCGCCTCGTCCATGCTCTACCTGCCGGGGCTGATCTCACAGTTCAACCAGCCCAAGGCCGGCGAGCCGGTACAGCCATGGGTTGAGTGGATCAACAACAACCTCACCAAGGGCGACCACCCGATCTATATGGCACTGTATTTCGCCATGATTGTGTTTTTCACCTACTTCTATGTTGCGATTACTTTCAACCCCGAAGAGGTCTCGGACAACATGAAGAAGTACGGCGGCTTCATTCCGGGCATCCGCGCCGGCAAGCCGACCGCGGACTATCTTCAGTACGTCCTATCCCGGATCACCCTGCCCGGCGCCTTCTACCTCGGCTTCGTGGCATTGATCCCGCTGGTTGCACTGGTCCTGATTAACGCGAACCAGAACTTCCCGTTCGGCGGCACCTCGATCGTGATCATGGTGGGCGTCGGTCTGGAGACCGTGAAGCAGATTGATGCGCAACTACAGCAACGTCACTACGAAGGGCTTTTGCGATGACGAGAATGTTGATTATCGGACCTCCCGGGTCCGGCAAGGGAACGCAGGCGGAACGCATTTCAGAACGCCTCGGCGTCGTTGCGATCTCCACCGGAGACATCTTCCGCGCCAACGTCAAGGGTGAGACTCCGCTCGGCGTCGAAGCCAAGAAGTACATGGACGCCGGCGACTTCGTCCCGGACAGCGTCACCAACAAGATGGTGCGCGACCGCCTCAATGAGGACGACGTCGAGGCAGGCTTCCTGCTCGACGGGTACCCGCGCACCACCGCGCAGGTGGACTACCTCGAAGACATCCTCGCCGGCGCTGACCAGAAGCTCGACGTCGTGCTCCAGCTCACCGCTGACGACGAGGAGCTGGTTGCCCGCCTCCTGGGCCGTGCCAAGGAAACTGGCCGCAGCGACGACAACGAAGGCGTTATCCGTCACCGGCTGGACCTGTACCACGAGCAGACCGAACCTGTGGTGGCCAAGTATGCCGAACGCGGCATCCTGACCCAGGTGGACGGCATCGGTGCCATCGACGAAGTCACCGAGCGCGTCATGGAAGCGATCAAATCGGCCCAGGCCGCCTGATCCTCACCCCCTGATCCACGCATGCTCATTGCGGCTGACGCAGAACAGAGACGCAGTGCAGAAGGGCGCGTTCCGTACCATCGGGTACGGGACGCGCCCTTCGGCGTTGGGCGGCCCCGCAGCGAGCCCGTTCCGAACCGTTGAACCGGTACGGGAGAATAGAGCTTGAAGACTTGGGTTGATGACCCATGGTGGAGGCCCGGGATCCAGCCCGCCCGGACCGCGAGAGAAAATTTTGAGGTAGCGATGGCATTCGGCCAGGCACGCATTGAATACAAGACCAACGCCCAGATGCGCACGATGCACGAGGCCGGACTGGTCCTGAGCCGGGCACTGGATGCGGCGGTGGCCGCCGCGGCCCCCGGCGTCACCACTGCCCGGCTGGATGAGGTCTTCGCCGCCGTGCTCCAGGACGCCGGCGCCAAGTCCAACTTCCTCGGCTACCACGGGTTCCCGGCCACGATCTGCACCTCGGTGAACGAAGAGGTGGTGCACGGCATCCCCGGCGGCCGGGTCCTGGCGGACGGCGACATCATCTCGATCGACGGCGGCGCGATCGTGGACGGCTGGCACTCCGATTCGGCGCGGACCGTGATTGTCGGCACCGCCGATCCCGAAGACGTTCGCCTCTCCGAGGTTACCGAGGAAGCCATGTGGCGTGGCATCGCAGCCCTGGCCACCGGGAAATTCGTGGGCGATATCGGCAACGCCGTGGACGACTACGTCTCCTCCGTGCCGGGCAAACCGCTGGGCATCCTGGAGGACTATGTAGGGCACGGAATCGGCTCCGAGATGCACATGGCGCCGGACGTGCTGAACTACCGCACCGGCCACCGCGGGCCGAAGATCCGCCCGGGGCTGTGCCTCGCAATCGAGCCCATGCTGGTCCGGGGCAGCATCGAGACCGCAATCCTGGACGACGAGTGGACCGTCGTCACCACGGATGGCAAGCGCTCCTGCCAGTGGGAGCACTCGGTGGCCGTGCACGAGAAGGGGATCTGGGTCCTCTCGGCACCTGACGGGGGAGCGGCGAAACTGGCGCCGCTCGGCGTCGTGCCCGTCCCGATTCCCTAGGCCCGAACTACAAGGCGACTCGCGGGATTTCTGGCGACGCGCAAAATCCCTGGCGACACCGGAATACGGTAGCGCCAGGGATTTTGCGTGTCGCAGGTCAGCCGGGGCGCACAATGGAGCCATGGGAGCAACAGGAGCCATCACAGACGTGGCCGGGATCCGGATAGGCCAGGTCCAGAAGTCCGGCGACGGCTGGCTGAGCGGAGTGACTGTGGTTCTCCCGCCGCCGGGCACCGTCGGCTCGGTCGACGTCCGGGGCGGCGGGCCTGCGACGCATGAGACGGACTCACTGGATCCCACCACGCTGTCCCAGACCGTGGACGCCGTGGTCCTGACCGGGGGCAGCGCCTTTGGCCTCGCAGCCGCGGGCGGCGCCATGCGCTGGTGCGAGGAGAACGGCCGAGGCTTCCCGGTCCCCGGCGGGCTTGTTCCGATCGTGCCGGCGGCCGCGATTTTCGACCTGGGCCGCGGCGGCGATTTCTCCGCCCGCCCTGGAGAGGCGATGGGCTACGCGGCGACGGCCGCCGCCGCCGGGCAGCCGGAAGGGCACGACGTCGAACGCGGCAACGTTGGCGCCGGCACAGGAGCGGCAATCGGCAGGGGCACGTACAAAGGGGGAGTGGGCACAGCCTCCCTCACCCTAGAAAACATCTCAAAGGACGGGCCGGTCGTTGTAGCGGCACTAGCGGTAGTCAATGCGCTGGGGTTACCTTTTGGCACATCGCCGCAACAGGGGGAACCCGGCAGCGTGCGTCTAAGCGAGGAACGAGCGAGCACGCAGAGGGTTTCGCCTGCTGCGGCGAAAGCCGCACAGGTCCAGGAACCGGGAGTGCCGGAAGAGCCTCCGGCACTCAACACCACGCTCGTCGTCGTCGCCACGGACGCCGTCCTGGACAAGGCGGACTGCAAACGCACCGCCTCGGCGGCCCATGCCGGAGTGGCCCGGGCTTTGAATCCAAGCCACACCCTCGCCGACGGCGATACCGTGTTCGCGCTGGCGACGGGCGCCGTCGCGCTTGACCGCAGCACCCCGGCGGCCCGGCAGATTAGCCTCATTACCCTGCAGAGCGCGGCCGCCGACGTCGTCCGGATGGCCATCCTCGACGGGATCTCGCAGGCGGAGGCAGTGACGACGGCGGCCGGGACGCTAGGTGCGTACGGACGCTGAGTGCGCTACGATGGGCGGATTTAACTTCGGATTTAACAATCCGGCCGCGATGGCGTAGTGTTGTCTGTTGGTTGTCTGCCCCGTTGTGCCCTTTTGGGGTCGGGTGGCACCAGCCAATCAATCAAAAACGTCCGCGGTCATGACCGGTGCAAACCGGGAGGCTGCGGCAACAACAGTTAGCGGAGGGTATGGCCAAGAAGGACGGGGTCATTGAGATCGAGGGCGTTGTGACCGAGGCGCTGCCCAATGCGATGTTTCGCGTTGAGCTCACCAACAAGCACATCGTTCTGGCACACATCTCTGGAAAGATGCGCCAGCACTACATCAGGATCCTCCCCGAGGACCGCGTAGTGGTGGAGCTGAGCCCTTACGACCTGACACGTGGTCGTATCGTCTACCGCTACAAGTAAACACTGGGCGGCCAGGGCAATAGCCGAGGGCCGGTCCAGCTGACCAACTGCAACACGCAAAGGAACGCCATGAAGGTCAAGCCGAGCGTCAAGCAGATCTGCGAAAAGTGCAAAGTGATCCGCCGTAATGGCCGGGTCATGGTGATCTGCGAGAACCCGCGCCACAAGCAGCGCCAGGGCTAATTTCCTTCACTGGAAACCCTGGGTTGCTAACCCACGCAAGTAAATAAAGGCAGCACAAGCTGAACTGGGACGTATGAGCCCGGACAGCTAACCCCCGGTCGGAGGCTGGGGCCGCACTGAACATGCGGGTGTACTGCCTACGACCTCCGGTTTATACAAGGAGTACTGCCAATATGGCTCGTCTCGCTGGCGTAGACATTCCCCGCGAAAAGCGGCTGGAAATTGCGCTTACTTACATCTACGGCGTGGGCAAGACCCGTGCACACGAAACCCTGGCTGCTACCGGCATCAGCGCTGACGTTCGGGTCAAGGACCTGACCGACGCGCAGCTGGTTGAGCTGCGTGACTACATTGAAGGCAACTACAAGGTTGAGGGTGACCTTCGCCGCGAAGTAGCCGCTGATATCCGCCGCAAGGTTGAAATCGGCAGCTACGAAGGTATTCGCCACCGCAAGGGCCTGCCAGTGCGCGGTCAGCGTACGAAGACGAACGCGCGTACCCGCAAGGGTCCGAAGCGCACCGTCGCAGGCAAGAAGAAGGCCCGTTAATCCCTGAGGGATTAACTCGGTTTTCCCCCGATAACTTTCTGTAGGAGAAAAAATGCCCCCGAAGACTCGTGGCGCGGTTCGCAAGCCGCGTAAGAAGGACAAGAAGAATATCGCGCTGGGCCAGGCGCACATCAAGAGCACCTTTAACAACACCATCGTGTCCATCACGGACCCGAACGGTGCTGTCATCTCCTGGGCTTCGTCCGGTGAGGTTGGCTTCAAGGGCTCGCGTAAGTCCACCCCGTTCGCTGCCCAGATGGCCGCCGAAGCCGCCGCAAAGCGTGCACAGGAGCACGGCATGCGCAAGGTTGACGTGTTCGTTAAGGGACCGGGTTCCGGACGCGAAACCGCCATCCGCTCGCTGCAGGCCGCTGGCCTCGAGGTTGGCTCCATCCAGGACGTCACCCCCAGCGCCCACAACGGCTGCCGTCCGCCGAAGCGCCGCCGCGTCTAAGGCTTTCCAGCGCCCAGGAGCTTGCCCGGACCCTCACCGGTCCGGGCAGGCCCGGCCGCGTTAAGTCTTCAGACCGATCTTTCCACCACCTGTGTTGCGTCATATAGCGGATGCTCGCCGAAAGGAAACCTAAGTGCTCATTGCACAGCGCCCCACCCTCTCCGAAGAGGTCGTCTCCGAAAACCGCTCACGGTTCATCATCGAACCGCTGGAGCCGGGCTTTGGTTACACCCTCGGAAACTCCCTCCGCCGTACCCTGCTCTCCTCCATCCCCGGTGCCTCTGTAACGAGCATCCGGATCGATGGCGTGCTGCACGAGTTCACCACGGTTCCGGGTGTCAAGGAAGATGTCACTGAGATCATCCTGAACATCAAGAACCTGTCGGTTTCCTCCGAGCACGACGAGCCGGTTGTTGCTTACCTGCGCAAGCAGGGACCGGGAGTCGTCACCGCCGCGGACATCGCTCCGCCGGCCGGCGTCGAATTCCACAACCCGGATCTGCACATTGCCACGCTGAACTCGAAGGGCAAGTTCGAACTCGAACTGACCATCGAGCGCGGTCGCGGCTACGTTTCGGCAGCTCAGAACAAGTCCGGCGACTCCGAGATCGGCCGCATCCCGGTCGACTCGATCTACTCGCCGGTTCTGAAGGTTACTTTCCGCGTGGAAGCTACCCGTGTTGAGCAGCGCACTGACTTCGACAAGCTCATTGTCGACGTCGAGACCAAGCAGGCA